>NZ_JBFUGK010000063.1:0-16186 GCF_056402935.1 Polaromonas sp. P3_B1 | reverse complement strand
GCCCATCAGCATGCCGTATTTCTGGAAGGGATAGGCGGCGAGCTTGACCTGCGCGGACTGGCCGACCTGCACAAAGCCCACGTCGTCGTTCTTGATGGAGACGTCGGCAAATAATTGCTCGCCCTGGGGCACCAAAGTCAGCACCACGGTGCCGGGTTGCACGACGGCGCCCACGGTGGTGGTGGCCAGGTCTTTGATGATGCCGTCTTGCGGGGCGCGCAGCTCCATCAGGCCTTCCTTGTAAATGCTTTTGTCGAGTGTGGGCTGCAGCTGCGCGGTTTTGGCGCGTACGTCGGCCAGCTCTTTTTGCAGCTCGCTTTTGTAGGCGCTTTGCAATTGGCTGATTTTTTTGGTTTGCGCGGCGATGGTGGCGGTGAAGGCCAGCACGGCGGATTGCTGGGCGTCGAGGTCTTTGCCTTTTTCAATCGCTTCGCGCTGCTTGTCGGCGGCGGCCAGGCTGCCCATAAAGCCTTCTTTTTCGAGCTTTTCATAGGCGGCGGCGGTGCGCTGGTAGGTCGGCAGCGTTTGCTGCAGCTTGGACAGCATTTCGGCCGCGCCTTTTTTTTCATGCTCGGCTTTGGTCAGCATGGACTTTTCCTGGTCCAGGCTGTCGAGGAAGGCTTTGCGGTGCGCGATGTACTGGCTTTGCACATGGGCATAGGCCTGCGGGTCGTCACCGGCTTTGGGCAGCATGGGCTGGTCGGCGAGTTCGGCTTCAAGCCGGCGCATCTGCAACTGCTGGGTGGCCAGGTCGCTGCTGATGCCGGCCTTGTCGGCGCTGGCCAGCGTGGTGTCCAGCCGGGCCAGCACCTGGCCGCGCTTGACGGTGTCGCCTTCGTTGACCAGCAACTCCTTGACGACGCCGGGCTCGGCCGGCTGCACGATCTTGACCAGGGTTTGCGGCACCAGCTTGCCTTCGGCGGTGGCGATGATGTCTAGCTTGCCGATGGCGGCCCAAATGAGCAGGATAAACACCAGCGCCGACACGGCCCACAGCACGATGCGGCCGAACTCGCTGGGGGGCTCGTTCTGGATCAGCCTGAGCGGGTCGTGCCACTGGCTGGGTGGGCGCAGCGGAACGACCTTGGCAGAAGCTTGTGTCGAGGCCTGCGGGGCGGCGGCCGGGGCCTCTGGTTGCGGTGAACCGGCCTGCTGCGCGTTGGGAGGCACGGCGCTCATTCCTCGCCCTCCGCCTTGGGCACGGTTCGCAGGTTGGCACTGCCGGTATGGGTCATGGGACTGATCTTGTTGTTGGGCTGGTTTGCTGCACCGGGCGCGGGTGACATCAGCTGTGCCCCTGTAGCGGTGAGGCGGAAGACCGCGTCTATCTTGAGGCCCTTGGGCAGACCATGGGTGATAAACAGCATGGTGACCTTGCCCTTGAGGGCATTGATGGTTTGCGCGAAGTGTTCGGCCGTGGGACCGTCGAGCGCGCTGGTGGCTTCGTCAAACACCAGGATGCTGGGGCGCTTGAGCAGCGCGCGGGCAATGGCGATGCGCTGCTTCTGCCCGCCCGAGAGGCCGGCGCCGCGTTCGCCGATCTCGGTCTGGTAGCCCTGGGGCTGGGCCTCGATGACGCTGTGGATCTCGGCCATCTTGCAGGCGGCGGTGATCTGCTCGAAGCTGGCGTTGGGGCTGGCCATCTGCAGGTTGTCGTAGATGGTGCCGCTGAAGAGCATGGTCTCTTGCGGCACCACACCGAAGTAGCTACGCAGTTCGTTGGCAGAGAGGTTGCGTATGTCTATACCGTCGATCAGGATGCGGCCGGCGCTGGGCTGGTAAAAGCCCTGCAGCAGTTTGGCCAAGGTACTTTTGCCGCAGCCCGAGGGGCCCATGATGCCTATCATCTGGCCGGACTTGACGTTGAGTGAAAGGTTTTCGTACACCAGCGGCAGGTGCTCCGCGTATTTGAAGGCGATGTCGTGGATCTGGATCTCGCCCTTGCGCGCGGTGTCGCGCGCGGGAATGACTGAATAGGGCTCTATCGGCGCATTCATCAAATCACCGAGGCGCGCGACCGACAGGCTGGCCTGCTGGAACTGCTGCCACAAACCCACCAGGCGCAGCATGGGCTGCGAGAGCCGGCCCGAGAACATCTGGAAAGCCACCAGCATGCCGATGGTGAACTCCTTGCTGTGCATGACGGTGTAGGCGCCTATGCCCAGGATGAGCAGGCTCATCAATTGTTCCAGCAGGTTGGACGCGGTGTTGTAGGTATTGGCCAACTGCTTGGTGGCAAAGCCGGCCTGCAAATAGCTGGCCAGGTAGCCGCTGTATTTGCTGTTGAGCTGGGGCTCAAGCTGCAGCGACTTGACGGTTTCCAGGCCGACCACGTATTCAGTGAGGAAAGCCTGGTTGCGTGCCCCCATCTGGAACTGCTCCTGCAGCCGCGCCTGGAACATGGGCGCGACCACCAGGCTCAGGCCGACAATGACGGCCAGGATGGCCAGCACGATCAGCGTCAGGGTGACGCTGTAATAAAACATGATGGCGACAAAGATCAGCAAAAAGGGAAAGTCCAGCACCAGCGTGACGGCCGCGCTCGCGATGAACTCGCGAATGGTTTCCACGCCATGCAGCCGGGCCGCGATGACACCGGTGGGCCTGTGCTGGAAGTACAGCGGCGGCAGCTTGAACAAGCGCTCAAACACCGAGGAGCCGAGCACCGCGTCAACCCGGTTGCCGGTGTGCAGCACCAGGTACTGGCGCAGCCATGACAGCGCCGCGGAGAACACCATGAACACCAGCATGCCGATGGCAATGACGATGAGCGTGCTTTCGGTGCGGTGCACCACCACCTTGTCGATGATGGCCTGGGTGAACAGCGGCGTGGCCAGCGCGATGAGCTGGATGACCAGGGAGGCCAGCAGCACCTCTTGCCAGAGTTTTTTGTGCTTGAGCAGCTCGGGCACAAACCAGCTGAAGCCGAACTTGCGCGACTGGCGCGCCTGGGCTTCGCTGTCGGGGTCGGCGGCCGGGTCGGCCTGCGGGGTGACGCGGGTGATGTGGCCGGTATAGCGCAGGGCGAACTCTGCCAGCTCCAGCGTGCGCGGGCTCGCGTCGCCGGCTTCGATCAGCAGCAGCTTGGTGGCGTCGGCTTGCAGAATGAGGGCGGGGACTGTTTGTTCAGCGGCCGGCACCTCTTCCATGCCGGGGTTGTCACCGGCCGCCTGGGCCGGGGCGGAGTCGGCCGCTTTGGGCAGCAGCCAGGCGATCAGTGGAAAGCTTTCCTTGCTGAGCTTTTCGGCTTTGGCCTTGTGGTGAAGGGCATCAAAACCGTAGGCCTGCATGGCGTCCAGCAAGGAGCGCGTGGTATAGGGGGCCGCCAATTGCTGGCGCGCCAGCGCGTCCGCGTACGGTTTGCGGTGCAACGCGCAGACGCCTTGCAATGCCCAGAAAAAGGCATCACCCGACACTTTTTGATCCATCATTCCCGACCCGATGCGCCCGAAGTGCGCTTTTTTTTTAGATTTTTTGGTGCACTCGCGCTTTGCTTATGCACCTCATCGTGGCGCTGTATGGGCTCTTTTGTTAGTTACAAAAGATAGCCGTTACGCGACCGAGACCAGTGTAGATTTAAAAACACTTGGTAACGCTTTTCTCTACTTCTAGGGAGATATTCACCAAGAAAAAATCCGGCCCAAACAACGTTTTTGTAACCGTAGCTTTGATTCCCTGCCACGCGCCTCCTCCAAATAGAGGAGGCCGGCCACTCAAACAAAAGGTGGTAATGGCGTAAGCCCTTGCCCGCACCATTGCGGGGCCGAACCGCAATAATGTTGTCTGCTCCATGAGGTATCGCCATGGCACACGTACTCGCAAAACTCACAGGCACCCCACTGCCTGCCGTCAAGCAGCAGCTTGACCACGATGCGGCCGAGCATGCCGGGCAAGGCATGTACCTGGAGCATCTGTGGCAGAACGCGGACAAGCCCGGGGAAGTTCTGTTTCTCTTTCAGGTGAGGGACCTTGCCCATTGCCAGCAACGCATGCGCGAGATGCATGCGCGGGCATTGGCCCAGAACCCGGATGCGCCTCTGCCCGAGCTGACTTTTCTAGACGGTTTTTAATTCTTGAATATCTTTTTACGAACATTCCCGAAACCCATGCCCGACACCATCCAGCGCCCCGAGAACATTCACAGCCACTACCACGCCCACATTTACTTCGGGCCCGACACCGTGGAGCAGGCGCGCGCGCTGGCAAGCCGGGCCGGCGAGCTGTTTAGTGTGGGTGTGGGCCGCGTGCATGAGCGTGAAGTCGGGCCACACCCGCGCTGGAGTTGCCAGCTGTCGTTTGACAGTGCGGAGTTTGATCGCGTGATTCCCTGGCTGGAGAGTGAACGCAAAGGCCTGGATGTGTTTGTGCATGGGGTCACGGGCGACGACCTGGCGGACCACACCACGCATGCATCCTGGCTGGGCCAGCCGGCCGAGCTGAAGCTGGAGATGTTCAGGCGCTGAGGTTCAGGCGCTGAGCTTGCGAGGGGCAAACCGCAGGGGCACGGATTCCACCCAGCGATACAGCCCCTGTCCCGCAAGCAAGGACAGCACAAACGCCAGCAGCATGCCCAGCGCATTCGCAGCCAGTTGCGTCGGCCAGAAATGGCTGACCACGGCATTGACCAGCAGGCACACGGGGAAGTGGATCAGGAACACCGAGTACGAGATGCGGCCCAAATGCAGGAGTGAGCGCTTCTGCAGCCAGCGCAGCGGCCAGGCGTCTTGCTGTGCGCCGCTGAGCCACACCAGAACCAGGGCCGTCACCAGGGCCACCACCAACCGCCCCCTGAATTCCAGCACCAGGGCCAACGTGGCCAGGACCACGATGGCCGCAAGCCACAACCCGCGGCGCCCACCCACCGCGCGCGAAGCCCAGAAGGCCAGCATGCCGAGCGCATAAGCGCCGAAGAAATACAGCGCGCTGATGTCAAAAGACGGTTGCCGGTTGAACACCAGCAAGGACAGCAGCGCGATCAGCAAAACGGCGATGGCACCGGCCGACACCGCAGTGCTCATATGCAAGCGCCGCGCGGCGGCAAACACCAGCACCGCCATCGCATAGAGCTGCAAGTCCATCGCCACATACCAGACACCGGCAGACAGCGACTCCTGGCCCAGCAGGTCTTGCAGCAGCAGTGCATGCGCCAACAGCTGAAACAGCGTGGGCGACGCGGGCACCGAGGCATGGTCGAACCAGGGCCTTAGCAGCGCGGCCACCAGCACGCTGGCGGCCAGCGCGACCAGATAAGGTTTTACGAGCCGTGCATAGCGGCGAAGAATCAAGGGGCCGGCCGCCTCAAAGGCTGCTGTGCCCTGCGGCGCCAGCGAAGCCGCGGCGAGAAAACCGCCCACGACCAGGAAAAGCTGCACTGCCATGCGGCCGTAGTCATAAAGCCAGTTCATGAGCCCGGGCGCAAAGCCATGGACAACGTCCGACATGGGCCCGTAAAAGGCCAGATGGTGCCAGACGATGAGCGCACAGGCCAGGCCTTTGAGGGCGTCAAGGCCGGGAAGGCGTGATCGCGCGGTCATCAAGCGGAGAAGGTCAAACGCCAACCACCGAAACCGTTCGCCCTGAGCCTGCCCTGTCCTGAGCTTGTCGAAGGATCGAAGGGTTCACATTCATGACGACAAGGCTTCGACAGGCTCAGCCCGAACGGATCCGTGAAACGGCAGGCAATCAAGCGCAAACCCGCTGGCGGGCCTGCTCATACTCGCGGCCGAGCTGGGCGATGAAATCCGCGGCCGGCTGCACCTTGCTGACGGCGCCTATACCCTGGCCGCATCCCCAGATGTCTTTCCAGGCCTTGGACTTGCTGCCTTCGCCGCCGCTGAAGTTCATGGTCTTGACGTCGCCTTCGGGCAGGTTCTCGGGGTCCATGCCGGCCGCGCGTATCGAGGGCGCGAGGTAGTTGCCGTGCACACCGGTGAAGAGGCTGCTGTAGACGATGTCGTCGGAATTGCCGTCGACGATGGCCTGCTTGTAGCCGTCGGCCGCGCGCGCTTCATCAGTCGCGATAAAGGCCGAGCCTATGTAGGCGAAGTCTGCGCCCATGGCCTGCGCGGCCAGCACCGCGCCGCCGGTGGAGATGGCACCCGACAGCGCCAGCGGGCCGTCGAACCACTGGCGGATTTCCTGGATCAGCGCGAAGGGGCTCTTCACGCCCGCATGGCCGCCCGCGCCGGCGGCCACGGCCACCAGGCCGTCGGCGCCTTTTTCAATCGCCTTGCGCGCGAACTTGTTGTTGATGATGTCGTGCAGCACCACGCCGCCGTAGCTGTGCGCGGCGGCGTTGATGTCCTCGCGCGCGCCCAGGCTGGTGATGTAGATGGGCACCTTGTACTTCACGCACAGCTCCATGTCGTGCTCCAGCCTGTCGTTGGACTTGTGCACGATCTGGTTGATGGCAAAGGGCGCGGCCGGTTTGTCGGGGTTGGCCTTGTTGTGGGCTGCCAGCCCTTCGGTGATTTCAGCGAGCCACTCATCGAGCTGCGATGCCGGCCGCGCATTGAGCGCGGGCATGGCGCCCACCACGCCGGCCTTGCACTGCGCGATGACCAGCTTGGGGTTGCTGATGATGAAGAGCGGCGAGCCGATGATGGGCAGGGGCAGATTGTTCAACGCGCCGGGCAGTCTGGACATGGTGGCTCCGTGGGTATCAGAGATAGCGGGAATAGCAGGAATAGCGAGATTAAGGAAAGCAGGCGACCGCCGGTAGAGGGCGGCCGCGCGATCAGAACGCGTCCAGCGCCAGCGCGGTCACGCTGTCCGCGCCTTCGACGATGCTGTCGCGCAGGCCGGCGGCCTTGGTCAGCAGGTGGTCGGCGTAAAAGCGCGCGGTGATGATCTTGGCCTGCATGAACGCGACATCGGTTCCTTGCGCGATCTGCTCCTGCGCGACCAGCAGCGAGCGCGCCATTTGCCAGCCGGCAACCACATTGCCCGCGAGCATCAGGTAGGGCACGCTGCCGGCGAACACGGCATTGGGGCTGGCCTTGGTGTTGCCGGCCACAAAGTCGACCACGTCGATGAAGGCCAGACGCGCGGCCTTCAGGCGCTTGGCCACGGCCACTGCGTCGGCGCCGCCCTGCTTGAGCAGCTCGCTTTCGGTCTTTTCGATCTGCGCGGCAATCGCCTTGGCCGTCTGGCCGCCGTCGCGCGAGGTCTTGCGGCCTATCAGGTCGTTGGCCTGGATGGCGGTTGTGCCTTCGTAAATCGTGAGGATCTTCGCGTCGCGGTAATACTGGGCCGCGCCGGTTTCCTCGATAAAACCCATGCCGCCGTGCACCTGCACGCCCAGTGAGGTGACCTCCAGGCTCATCTCGGTGCTGTAGCCCTTGACCAGCGGCACCATGAATTCATAAAACGCCTGGTTCTGCTTGCGCACTTCAGCATCCGGATGGTGGTGGGTCGCGTCGTAAGCCGCGGCGGCGACCGAGGCCATGGCGCGGCAGCCTTCGGTGTAGGCACGCATGGTCATCAGCATGCGCTTGACGTCGGGGTGGTGGATGATGGGCGCGCTGGCCTTGATGGAGCCATCGACGGGCCGGCTCTGCACGCGGTCCTTGGAAAAAGCCACGGCCTTCTGGTAGGCGCGCTCGGCAATCGCGATGCCTTGCATGCCGACGGCGTAGCGCGCCGAGTTCATCATGATGAACATGTATTCGAGGCCGCGGTTTTCTTCGCCGACGATGTAGCCGACCGCACCGCCGTTGTCGCCGTACTGCAGCACGGCGGTGGGCGAGGCCTTGATGCCCATCTTGTGCTCGATGCTCACGCAGTGCACGTCGTTGCGCGCGCCCAGCGCGCCGTCTTTGCCGACCATAAACTTGGGCACGACAAACAGGCTGATGCCCTTGACGCCTTCGGGCGCGCCCGTCACGCGGGCCAGCACCAGGTGCACGATGTTCTCGGCCATGTCGTGCTCACCATAGGTGATGAAAATCTTGGTGCCGAAAATCTTGTAAGTGCCGTCGGGCTGCGGCTCGGCGCGGCTGCGCACCATGGCGAGGTCGGAGCCGGCCTGCGGCTCGGTCAAATTCATGGTGCCCGTCCATTGGCCGCTCACGAGCTTTTCGAGGTAGACCGCCTTGAGCTCGTCGGAGCCGGCCGTCAGCAGTGCTTCAATCGCGCCATCACTGAGCAACGGGCACAGCGCGAAACTCATGTTGGCGGAGTTGAGCATTTCGCCGCAGGCCGCGCCTATGGTCTTGGGCAGGCCCTGGCCGCCAAAATCAGCCGGATGCTGCAGGCCCTGCCAGCCGCCTTGGACGTATTGTTTGAAAGCTTCCTTGAAGCCGGGCGTGGTGGTGACTTCACCGTTCTTCCAGCTGGAGGGGTTGATGTCGCCGTCGCGGTTCAGCGGCGCCAGCACGCCTTCGTTGAACTTGGCGCATTCCTCGAGCACCGCCTGCGCGGTGTCCAGGCCGGCTTCCTCAAAGCCCGGAATTTTGGCGATCTGTTCGATGTTGGCCAGGTGCTGGATGTCAAACAGCATGTCCTTGACGGGGGCGGTGTAGCTCATTTTTTGTCTCCAAATTTCTCGCTCCTTCCCCCGCTGGGGGAAGGTTGGGATGGGGGCCTGCGGCCGTGGCAAAAGCGCTTGCTCTCGCTCAGCCGCCGCCGGCCCCCACCCCTGCCCTCCCCCAGCGGGGGAGGGAGCTTTTCTTTACAGTGCCGCGACCAGCTCAGGCACGGCCGTGAACAGGTCGGCTTCCAGGCCGTAGTCGGCCACGCTGAAGATGGGCGCTTCGGGGTCCTTGTTGATCGCCACGATGACCTTGCTGTCCTTCATGCCGGCCAGGTGCTGGATCGCGCCGCTGATGCCGGCGGCGATGTAGAGCTGCGGCGCGACGATCTTGCCGGTCTGGCCGACTTGCCAGTCGTTGGGGGCGTAGCCCGCATCGACGGCGGCGCGCGAGGCACCGAGTGCGGCGCCCAGCTTGTCGGCCAGCGGCGTCAGCACTTCGCTGAACTTCTCGCTGGAGCCCAGCGCCCGTCCGCCCGAGACGATGATCTTGGCGGCGGTCAGTTCGGGGCGATCGCTCTTGGCGATTTCGGAGCCCAGGAAGCTGGACTTGCCGCTGTCGGCCACGCCGGCAGGGGTTTCGATGGCAGCAGAGCCGCCGGTGGCAGCTGCCGCATCAAAGCCGGTGGTGCGCACAGTGATGACCTTGGTCGCGTCCAGGCTCTGCACGATGGCGATCGCGTTGCCGGCGTAGATGGGGCGTTCGAAGGTGTCGGCGGCGTCGACCTTGGTGATGTCGGAGATCTGGCCCACGTCCAGCGTCGCGGCCACGCGCGGGGCGATGTTCTTGCCCGACGCGGTAGCCGGAAACAGGATGTGCGAATAGGCCGAAGCGATGGCCACCACTTGCGCGGCCATGTTCTCGGCCAGGCCGTGGGCGAAATGCTCGCCTTCGACGTGGATCACCTTGGCCACGCCGGCAATCGCGGCGGCGGCCTTGGCGGCGGCTTCGGCGCCCTTGCCGGCCACCAGCACGTGCACGTCGCCGCCGCACTGGGCGGCCGCGGTCACGGTGTTGAGGGTGGCGGGCTTGATGCTGGCGTTGTCGTGTTCTGCAATAACGAGTGCGGTCATGTCATCAGTCCTTAAATTACTTTGGCTTCGTTCTTGAGCTTGTCCACCAGGGCGGCCACGTCGGCCACCTTGATGCCGGCGCTGCGCTTGGGCGGCTCGCTGACCTTCAGCGTCTTGATGCGCGGCTTGACGTCCACGCCCAGGTCTTCGGGTTTGACGTTGTCGAGCTGCTTTTTCTTGGCCTTCATGATGTTGGGCAGGGTGACGTAGCGCGGCTCGTTCAGGCGCAGGTCGGTGGTGATGATGGCGGGCAGCGTGAGCGACAGGGTTTCCAGGCCGCCGTCGACTTCGCGCGTGACCTTGGCGGTGCCGCCTTCGACTTCGACCTTGGAGGCAAAGGTCGCCTGGGGCCAGCCCAGCAGCGCGGCCAGCATCTGGCCGGTCTGGTTGCAGTCGTCGTCAATGGCTTGCTTGCCGAGGATGACGAGCTGGGGTTGTTCTTTTTCGACCAGGGCCTTGAGCAGCTTGGCCACGGCCAGGGGCTGCAGTTCCTCGGTGGTTTCGACCAGGATGGCGCGGTCGGCGCCGATCGCCATGGCGGTGCGCAGGGTTTCCTGGCACTGGGCGACGCCGCAGCTGACGGCGATGACTTCGGTGACCACGCCTTTTTCCTTCAGGCGGGTGGCCTCTTCGACGGCGATCTCGTCAAACGGGTTCATGCTCATCTTGACGTTGGCGATGTCGACACCGGTGCCATCGGATTTGACGCGGACTTTCACGTTGTAGTCGACTACACGCTTGACGGGGACCAAGACCTTCATGACAGGGCTCCAGAGTTGTTGATTGGCTGAGAATGACGTATCAATTGACGTTGACGTAAACGTAAGCTTTGCATTCTATGCTGCGGCGTGCCGGGTGCGGGCTGCGGTACCGGCGGCCGGAGGGTATCCAGGGTTGCCGGGCAGAAAAAGAACGGTCGTTCTATTTTTCATTATAGAGGGCAGAACAGAGGGAATTAGAGCATCCTGCCCAACCGTTGTCCTAAAGGTGTCTTTCAGGCGTCAATTGCGGGCGGCAGGGCCCTCCTCCACCGAGCCAGGGGCCGGCTCAGGAGGGTTTCGCAGGGTTCTTTTCGTCCACCGTGACACGGGTATGCACCACGCGCTGCGGATAGGGAATGTCGATGTTGTGCACCCGCAGCGATTCGAGGATGGCCAGGTTGATCAGGGAGCGCAGGTTTTGCTGGCCGTTTTCCGGGTCACCCATCCAGTAGTTGAGCGTGAACTCCAGCCCGTCGGCGCCGAAATTGGTCAGGTTGACACCGGGCGCCGGATCTTTCAGCACGCGTTCCTGCTTGAGCGCCGCCTCGCGGAGCAGGCTCATCACGAGTTCCACGTCGCTGTCGTAGCCCACCGAGACCACGGTGGACTGCAGCACCTGGGTATCGCTGAGCGACAGGTTTTCAATGCGGGTGCTGATGAACATCTCGTTGGGCACGATGGATTCGCGTCCCGAGGGCGCGCGCACCACGGTGTAGCGCGCGTTGATGTCGGTGATGCGGCCTTCAAAGGTGTCGACCCGCACGTTGTCGCCTATGCGAACGCTGCGCTCGGCCAGCATGACGAAGCCGCTGACGTAATTGGCGGCCAGCTTCTGCAGGCCGAAGCCTACGCCCACGCCGACCGCACCGCCCAGCACTGAAAGCGCCGTGAGGTCTATGCCGACCGAGGACAGCGCCACCAGCAGGCCGATAAACATCAACGCGGCGCGCACCGCGTTGCTCACGGCCTTGCGCAGGGAGAGCTCGTTGCCCGTAGCCGAACGCAGCAGGCGCGCCTCGATGGCCGAGGATATCCACAACGTGATCAGCAGCACCACACCTGCCGTCAACGCGCCTTCGAGCATGGTTCGCACCGACAGGTTGCTGTTGCCGATCTTCCACTTGATGCCGTCGAGTTCGTCCAGCACCACCGGCAGCAGGCCGCTGACCCACAAGACCATGGCAAGCCAGGCCAGCCAGGAGATGGTGCGCTCCAGCGCCCGCACCAGCGGCGCGTCCTTGAAGGCCACCTGCAGCACCTTCACACCCAGGCGTATGACGGCCAGCGACACCAGCACGGGAATCGCGACCTTGAAAAGCGCAACGGGAAACATGCGCTCCAGCAAGTCCTTGGCCATGTAAGCAAGGAACAGCAGCAGCACCGGAAACAGCACGCCGTCTATCACGCGGCGCCCGAACAGGATGGAGCTGTTGTCGACCGCCATGCGCGCGCGCCCGGCGACGCGCACCACCAGCCAGGCCAGCATGGCGCAAAGAATCAGCGCGGCAAGTTCCGTCAGGGTCGTGGGCTGGGCCAACGCGGCGAACCAGCTGTCCAGGCTGTCGATTTTGGCGGGGGGTCGGGTCGTTATGGCGCCGGCCATTGGGGTTTCCTTTTTTCGATGAAGGCTTTCACGCCTTCCTGTGCAACCGCATGCGCCATGTTGCGAGCCATGGCCTGGCCCGCGAGCTGGTAGGCGGCCTCGATGCCGGTTTCACGTTGTTGATAGAACAGCGCCTTGCCCATGGCCAGCGCCTCGCGCGGCTTGGACAGGAGCGACTGCAGCAGTTTCTCGATCTCGGCGTCCAGCGCCTCAAGCGGCACGACGCGGTTGACCAGCCCGCGGGCACGCGCTTCATCAGCCGTGATGAACTCGCCGGTCAGCAGCATTTCCATGGCCTGCTTGGCCGGCATGTTGCGCACCAGCGGCACACTGGGCGTGGCGCAAAAGAGGCCTACATCAATGCCATTGACGCCGAAGCTCGCGCCCTTGGCCGCCACGGCCAGGTCGCATTGCGCCACCAGCTGGCAACCGGCCGCGGTGGCCAGGCCCTGCACCCGCGCGATCACCGGCACCGGCAGCTTCTGGAGGCTCAGCATCATGCGCGTGCACTGGGCGAACAGCTGCTGGTAATAGGCCAGCTCAGGCCGGGCCTGCATGTCCTTGAGGTTGTGGCCGGCACAAAAGGCCTTGCCCTCGGCCGCAATGACCACAGCGCGCGCCGCGCCGTCGGCCGCGATGGCATCGAGCGCGGCCTGCAGCGCGGCCAGCACGTCTTCGCCCAGGGTGTTGAAGCCGGCCGCGCGGTTCAGCACCAGGCGGTGCACGCCGCGCGCGTCCTGGGTGTGCAGCACGGGAGCCGAAAGCTCGGCGACGGATGCGGCGTTCATACAGAAAACACTCCTACAGGTCGGCCAGCACGCGGATGTGGGCTTCCACGCTGCGCGCCAGCGCGTTCAGGTTGTAGCCGCCTTCGAGCGAGGAGACGATGCGGCCTTTCGAATGGCGTTTGGCGACGTCCTTGATGCGCTGGGTGATCCAGGCGTAGTCCTGCTCGACCAGGCCCATCTGGCCGAGGTCGTCTTCGCGGTGGGCGTCGAAGCCGGCGCTGATGAAAATCATCTCGGGCCTGAACTCTTCCAGGCGCGGTATCCACATCATCTCGATCAGCTCACGCACGTCCATGCCCTTGGTGTAGGCCGGCACGGGCAGGTTGAGCATGTTGCCGGCGTGGCTCTCGGTGCCGCTGTAGGGATACAGCGGGTGCTGGAAGAAGCTCACCATCAGCACGCGCTCGTCGCCGCTCAGGATGTCTTCGGTGCCGTTGCCGTGGTGCACGTCGAAGTCGACAATCGCCACGCGCTTGAGGCCGTGGCGCTCGAGCGCATAACGGGCGGCGACGGCGATGTTGTTGAAGAAGCAAAAACCCATGGCCTTGTTGTGGCAGGCATGGTGGCCGGGCGGGCGCACGGCGCAAAACGCGTTTTCGAGCTCGCCCGATATGACCGCATCGGTGGCGGCCAGCGCGGCCCCTGCGGCGCGCAGGGCGGCGTTCCAGGTGTGCACATTGAGGGCAGTGTCGGGGTCGATCTGGGCATAGGCCGGCCCGCCGGCGCGTATGTCGTCGGCCAGCCGGTCGCTCAGGCCGCGCAGCGCGGCAACCATCATGCGGTCGTGCGCAAGCTCGATGTCGCCCAGGGCCGCCTGCGGCGCCGCGCGGGCGTCCAGCGCATCCTTGACGCCGGTGGCCAGCAGCCAGTCATCGATGGCATCAAGCCGTTCGGGGCATTCCGGATGCCCGGCGCCCATTTCGTGCTTGCGGCAGTCGGGATGGCTGAAATAACCAGTCGCGTTCATCGGGAAATCGGCGGCAAATGTTTTACGAAAAATTACGGTATGGTTGGCGGCATGAACGTTACAGAAAAACTCCAGGCGCTCCTGAATCAGCTTAACACGGTCATCGTCGGCAAGCCGGCCCAGGTGCAGGACTGCGTGGCCTGCCTGCTGGCCGGCGGCCACCTGCTGATCGAGGACGTACCCGGCGTCGGCAAGACCACGCTGGCCCATGCGCTGTCGCGCTCCTTCGGCCTGCAATTTTCGCGGGTCCAGTTCACCGCCGACCTGATGCCCAGCGACCTGTCGGGCGTGTCGATTTACGAGCGGCAAAAAGAAAGCTTTGTGTTCCACCCCGGGCCGGTGTTCGCCCAGGTGCTGCTGGCCGACGAGATCAACCGCGCCAGCCCCAAAACCCAGAGCGCCCTGCTGGAAGCCATGGAGGAAAAGCAGGTCACCGTCGAAGGCGAAACCCGCGCCCTGCCCCTGCCCTTTTTTGTGATCGCCACGCAAAACCCGCACGACCAGCTGGGCACCTACGCCCTGCCTGAATCGCAACTGGATCGTTTCCACATGCGCATTTCACTGGGCTACCCCGACCGCGCCGCCGAGCGCGAACTGCTGCGCGGCGCCRACCGGCGCGAGATGGTCGAACAGCTGCCCGCCCTGCTCACGCCGCACGACCTGCTGGAGCTGCAGGAGATGGTGGGCAAGGTCCACGCCTCGGAACCGCTGCTCAACTACCTGCAGGACCTGGTGGCGGCCACGCGTTCGGGCCGCTGGTTTTTACAGGGCCTGAGCCCGCGCGCCGGCATCGCCATCATGCGGGCCGCCAGGGCCCAGGCCTTTTTGAGCAAGCGCGACTACGTGGCGCCGGACGACATCGCCGCCGTGCTGCCGCAGACCGCGGCGCACCGCCTGATACCCGTCAGCGACGCCGGGCGCGGCGCGGTGGAGCAGGTGCGGGCCATGCTGGAAGCCGTGCCCCTGCCGTAATGAACGCCCCCCGAAGCACCTACAGTGCCTCCCCCCCCGGGGGGCGCCACCAGTGGCCCGGCCCTTCGACGGGCTCGGGACAGGCCGAGGCCGGTTCCACGACGGCTCGCACCTGGAATCCTTTTGCCTTCGTTCGCCGCCGCTTCCAGGCCTGGTGGCAGAGCAAGCTGCCCTTTGCCGACAGCGTGACGCTGACACAGCGCAACGTGTACATCCTGCCCACGCGGCCGGGCTGGATGATGGGCGTCACCCTGCTGGTGCTGCTGGTGGCGTCCATCAATTACCAGCTGAGCCTGGGCTACCTGCTGACGTTTTTGCTGGCCGGCAGCGCGCTGGTCGGCATGCACGTCTGCCACGGCACGCTGCGCGGCCTGTCCATGAACCTGGCAGCGCCCCATGCCCAGTATGTGGGCGCCACGGCGGCCTTCGAGGTCAAGCTCACCAACACGCGTCGCACCACGCGCCACGGCATAGGCCTGAGCGTGCTGAACCCGCAGGACGTAGACGTTGAAAAAGGCCGCGAGCGGCACTGGGCCTGGACCGACGTGCCCCCGCAGGGCAGCAGCACGGTACACGTGGCCTTCACGCCGCGCCAGCGCGGGCTGCACCGGCTGCCCACGCTGACCGCCGAAACCCGCTTTCCGCTGGGCACTTTCCGCGTCTGGACCATCTGGCGGCCCGCCGCACAGGTCCTGGTCTATCCCGCGCCCGAAATGCATCCGCCGCCCCTGCCGCCCGGCGAACCCCGCTCCGGCGGCGCCGCGGCCGCCCTGCGCGCGCAAAGCAGCGGCGAATTCGACGGCGTGCGCGGCTACCGCCGAGGCGACCCGATGAAACTCGTGGTCTGGAAAAAAGCCGCCAAAGACGACGGCCAAGGCAACAGCCTGGTGGTGCGCGACACCCAGCAGGCCCAGCGGCACGAGCTCTGGCTGGACTTCGCCCAGGCCGGCTCGGCTGGCGTCGAGCAGAAGCTGTCACGGCTGTGTGCTTGGGTTCTCTTGGCTGACAAGCTGTCGCTGGACTATGGGTTGCGGTTGCCTTCTTTGGAGATCAAGCCCGGCAGTGGGGAGGCACACAAGCGGCTGTGCCTGGAGGCGCTGGCGGTATGTTGAGCGTTTCTTTGTCTGCCCGACGGGTGGGCTCTTTGCTGAGGGCTGCTGGCCGGGGGTTGCCCGGCGGCAACTCACTTTTCTTTTGCTTCGCCAAAAGCAAAGTAAGCAAAAGAAAAGGCGACCCTGGTGTCTGCGTCCCCTTCGCTTCGCTACGGGGCAGCCTGTGGTGCTCGGTCCAGGCGGGGTCAAAAACAACTCGCTTGGCTCGAGCACCGCAGGTTGCCCGCAGCGAAGCGGAGGGACCCAGACTGCGGGTCGCCTTTCTTTTGGGTACTTTTCTTTGGCGAAGCAAAGAAAAGTGCCTCGCCCGCCGGGGCGAGTCCCGGCCAGCAGCACTCAGCAAAGAGCACGCACGCCAAAGCAATTGGCAGCTTTCAAC
>NZ_JBFUGK010000062.1:0-16914 GCF_056402935.1 Polaromonas sp. P3_B1 | reverse complement strand
GGGCTAGGGTGGGGGCCAACCGGCCTCACCCACCCCACAGCCTCCCATTCCTCACTCACCGTCAAGATTGGAAGAAGCGTAGCGAGCGAATTGGGCTTCGGGTATTCATCCCCTCCCCCGCTGGGGGAGGGCTAGGGTGGGGGCCAACCGGCCCCAACCCACCCCAAGCCCTTATTCAGCCTCTTACTTCTTCACCGGCTCATCAGGCTTCGAAGCATTACCCTCGATGTACGGGCTCCACGGCTTCGCCTTCACAGGACCAGGCGTCTTCCACACCACATTGAACTGGCCATCCGCCTTGATCTCGCCGATAAACACCGACTTGTGCAGGTGGTGGTTCTTCTCGTCCATCTTGCTCACGATGCCGGAAGGCGCATTGAAGGTCTGGCCGGCCATGGCGGCGATCACCTTGTCGGTATCGGTGGACTTGGCCTTCTCAACAGCCTGCTTCCACATATTGATGCCGATGTAGGTGGCTTCCATCGGGTCATTCGTCAAAGGCTTGTCGGAGCCTGGGAGCTTCTTGGCCTTGGCATACGCAGACCACTTCTTGATGAACTCGGTGTTGGCCGGGCTCTTGATGGACTGGAAGTAGTTCCAGGCGGCCAGGTGGCCGACCAGGGGCTTGGTGTCCACACCGCGCAGCTCTTCTTCACCGACCGAGAAGGCCACCACGGGCACGTCCTTGGCCTTGAGGCCGGCATTGCCCAGCTCTTTGTAGAAAGGCACATTCGAGTCGCCGTTGATGGTGGACACCACGGCCGTCTTGCCGCCTTGCGAGAATTTCTTCACGTCGGCCACGATGGTCTGGTAATCGCTGTGGCCAAACGGGGTGTATTTCTCGTCGATGTCCTTGTCGGCCACGCCCTTGCTCTTCAAATAAGCGCGCAGGATCTTGTTGGTGGTGCGGGGATACACGTAATCGGTACCCAGCAGCACCCAGCGCTTGGCGCCGCCGCCGGCCTTGCTCATGAGGTAGTCAACCGCGGGAATCGCCTGCTGGTTGGGCGCCGCACCCGTGTAGAACACGTTCTTGGACAGCTCTTCACCCTCGTACTGCACGGGGTAGAACAGCAGGCCGTTCATTTCTTCGACAACCGGCAACACCGACTTGCGCGACACAGACGTCCAGCAGCCGAAAATGACGGCCACTTTGTCTTGACCGAGCAGTTGTTTGGTTTTTTCAGCGAAGAGAGGCCAGTTGGAGGCCGGGTCCACCACCACGGGCTCGAGCTTTTTGCCCATCACGCCGCCCTTGGCATTGATTTCTTCAATCGCCATCAGGACCGTGTCTTTCAGGGTCGTTTCAGAGATGGCCATGGTGCCCGACAGGCTGTGCAGCACGCCGACCTTGATCGTGTCCTGGGCAAAAGCGGGCACGGCGCCCAGGGCGGCCAGTGCGACGGCGGCGGTCATCGCCTTAAGGGTAAATCGACGTTCTTGCATGTGATCCTCTCCGGTAGTAGATAGGTATGGGGATAAGTGAATCGCGTTTCGCTGCGAAAAAGCCAGGGAAAACAAGGCTTTAGGGCAACGATGAGTGGATTCTGGGGACCGGAGGGGGATTGGGGAATACGCCGGGTGGCGTATGTGGGGTGGGGGCTATGCTGCGAGGGATTCGGCCCGGGGCCGGCATTTTTCACCTCTTTTTTGCCGGAACTGCCGGGTGCCAGTTGCCCCTCTACACACTACTATTCATTCAGCCATGCTCTTCCGCTCCTATTTACTGCCATGCTTGGCCCTCGCATTCAGCTGCTGCACTGCGCGAGCAGCCGACGTGATGGAGCAAGCCCAACTGAATGCGTTCGTCACGGACGTCTACCTCTCCACAGCGGCAGATAGCTGTGCGCAGAGATACCCGGAGCTTCGTCAGCAACTGCTGGCCGCCCAGCAGGGCTTCCATCAACGCTTGCGCCCCGACATTGAACGCGGAAGGGAAGTTGGTCGTGCACTTATCGCGCCGAGCGGAAAAGACATTGACCAGATGGCTCAACGGAGTGCGGACCAAAACCTGGCAACGTCCTTCCTGACAGCGCCAAGCTCCGGCATTCAGCGCATGTGTGAAGAGCTGCTTCTCGACGGGAAAAGCCCCATGCGGTGGTCCATCGATGACTTTCTCCGGCAGGGTTTCGAGTCGCTCATGATGGAAGTCGGAAATCGCCAAGGCCTGCCTTGCAATTTCATCGCCATATCGTTCGAGGGGCTCGCCCGTCGTTTTCTCGAACTCCGGGGTTCAGCTCCCGATACGCTGGAACTTGCAAGCTTGCATCTGCGTCTGGAACTCGGCGGTTTGARGGAAAAGGCCTCCAACTGCCAGGCAGTTCAAGCGCGAGCCGTGGAATACCGGGTTGCCCCCGACAGGGAACTGGGGACGGTCGCAGACTTGCTCAGCTCGATGGAGGCTGTGCTCATGCCAGCATGGGAAAGCCGTGGGAAGACGGTGGAGAGCACGGCTACCGTGGGCAAGAAAGTTGAGGAATTTCTGGCTACGCGAGCACAGAAATAGAACCGGCTGATCAGCGGTTAACGCGACACGACACAAAGACGTATCCCCCTATGAGCTATCAGCAGAAAATCGATGAAGGGCGGATATGAGCGAGCATGTAGCTAGTGTGATTTCCACGGGCGGCGGCGGCGGGGATTTCGAACGTCGCATTGGCGCCTATTTTCTTGCGCTTTTGTTGACCAAGTCATTCGTTCCCATCTTCGCGGACGCTGCTCCGACTCGGGTTCACTTCCAAGCGAGACGCCTTGGATGGCATATCGACGACCTCGTCGTCGAGGTTCGCTCGGAAGATGGGCAGACGCGTCAGATCGCCGCTCAAATCAAGCGGAGTTTTACTCTTAGCGCTGCTGACTCCGAGTGCCGGGACACAATCGCCGCTGCATGGCGAGACTTCAGCAACACGGACAAGTTTCAGCAAGACCGCGATGCGATCGTCTTGATTACTTTTTTGGGCACAAACCGAATTCAGCATGACGTTCGCTGGCTTCTTACTCAGGCGAGAGCTGCCGCCACTCTGTCCGATTTCGATTCGCGACGGACGGGACAAGGGACCTTGAACAAGCAAGCCAAAGCCGACTACGACACGATCAAGGAGATAGTCGAAACGGCTCAAGGGGGACTAGTTGCTGACGAACTAATTTGGAAATTCTTGCGTTCATTTCACGTATTGAGCTTCGACTTTCAAGATTCGGCAGCGAAGGACCTGGCTTCGATTCTGAGCTTGCTCGCAGCCCTGCGGTCTCCCGACACTGAGATCAATGCGGCATCGACAACGTGGAGCGAACTGGTAGATTTAGCAGGCTTGGCCGCGGGGGAAGGAAGGAGCATTGAGTCTGCCACGTTGCCCGAGGCGATGAGAGCTCGACATTCAACAGTACCAATGTCGAAGCATCGACAGCTTGCGCGCCTCCGACAGCATTCTGCGGTCATTCTGCAAAGAATGTCGGGAGCAGGCCCTGAAGGACTGAAATTCGAACGCACCTCGATTAGAAGCAAGCTTGAAGCGGCAGCAGCCGCTCACCAGGCCGTGCTCTTGGTGGGGCCTGCAGGCTCCGGAAAATCTGTCTTAGGCAGCGACTACATCGTTGGGGCGGCTAAACCCGATTCCAACTTCGTTTTCGCAGCTGAGGAGTTTAAAGCGTCGCATATTGACCAGGTTCTTTCCCAAGCCAATATCGATCTCTCATGGCAAGAGTTGAGCGAACTTCTTCCGCTTCACCGCAAGACGATTCTCGTTGACGGTCTCGAACGTTTGCTCGAATCGAGCGATCGAGCTGCGCTTAAGGATTTGCTGCTGACTGCCAAACAGGACAAGACGATTTCATTGATCGTGACTTGTCGCGACTATTACGCCGAGTTGGTGGAGCGGAGCTTACTTGCAACGAGTGGCATCGACTGCGTAAAGGTGATAGTTGGAGGACTGACCGACGAAGAATTGGATCAAGCTGCGCACGCCGCGCCAATGTTGGTGAACCTGCTCTCCAACCCGTCCCTGCGCGCCCTGCTGCGCAATCCGTTTCTCTTGGCTCGGGCCGCCGAGCTTCGCTTGCAGCCAGGTGATCCTATCCCCCACAACGAGCGCGCTCTTCGCAGGAGGATGTGGGGAGATTTGGTGCGCAACGACGCCTATGTAGCTGATGGCATGCCAGCTAAACGCGAAAGGCTCTTCTTCGAAGTTTGCGTCGCCCGCGCACGCGCACTTCAGCCTTTTGTCGTTGTCGAGGACGTTGATGGTGCCTTGAGTAGCTTGGCGAGTGACAACTTGCTAGCGGTTGATGAGTTAGGCAGCCGCGTGGCCGCAGCTCACGACGTATTGGAAGATTGGGGCCTCGTGGAGTGGTTCACGCGGCGTTTCGACCTTCATGCTGGAAACGTCCATAGGTTGGCCGAGGATGTCGGCGAGCATCCAGCGCTGCGACGGGCATACCGCAAGTGGCTGACCGAACAGCTCGACGTCGACGCTTCGGCTTTAAACGCATTTGTCGCAGAAGCCTGCGATAGTGCGACCTTGCCCGTCCACTTCCTGGACGACACCTGGCTTGCGATCTTTCAATCGGAAGCTTCAGGTTCGTTCATGCAGACCTTTGCAGATCGGTTGTTAGAGTCGGAAGCCGACTGGCTTCAGAGACTCCTCCATTTGATTCGAGTTGGCTGCAAAACGGTCTCGCCGCTTGCTGCAAACGTAGAGGCCTCCGCGCGTTGGCATGTTCCAACTGGAAACGCTTGGGCGCTCCTCTTACGCTTCACCCAGCAGCACTGGACTTCTCTTCCACACAGCATGGACGCGCTCGTCCTCAGTTTCGTTGAGGATTGGGCATTGACAGTATCGTTGAGCGATCCCTATCCGGCTGGAGCGGATTCCGCCGGCTTGCTCATTGAGAAACTCTTGGCTCGGCACGGCGAGGGAGCGCGGAGCTGGGTCTCGCATGAGCGCCTCATCGACTTGTTATTGAAAATTCCCGCCGCCAACAAGCCGTTGTTCGAAGCTTTGACGCTACGCGCCACCCGTCCCGGCAACCTACGCGAAGATATGCAGGCGCGTCATCTGGCTGTGGCCACGTTTAAGCCGTTCAACAGCATGGCGTTTGCAAGAGACTTTCATACGCGTTTGATCGATCTATGCCTAGCGAGATGGATCGAGGTCGAGGACCGGCCATTTGGATGGTCCAGGGAGCTGGAATCCGTGTTTGGCCTCACCCACGACCACGATCACCGTTTTTTCCCTCCCTCGGCCCTGCAAGGGCCCTTCGCGTTCCTGTTAACGCATCATCTCCAAGACGCCGTGCGCTTCATCGTGGACTTAGTGAATCGTTGCTGTACCAGCTATCAGAGTCGATCTCAGGCTCGAAACATCATTGAGGATTCGTATGAGGTTCAGCTAACGCTGAGCGACGGCCGGACCAAAGCCGTTATTTGCAACGGCCGATTGTGGAACGCGTATCGCGCCACCTCGGTGGTTCCTGGTGTCATAGAGTGCGCGTTGATGGCGTTGGAGGCGCAACTTCTTCAGATGGCGGGCGGTAGGACAACGCCTGAAGTATTGCAAAGTTATCTCAACTACATTCTTAACGCTTCAAACAACGCTGCCTTAATTGCAGTGGTTGCAAGCGTATGTCTTGCCCATCCAGATTCGGTCGGGGATTGCGGGGTGAGCGTTCTTGGGTGTCCAGAGTTCATTCGTCTCGATGCTGCAAGGATGGTCGCCGATCAAAGTGCTCTGGCCGTTGGAGGCGTCGATCCCTACTCGCAATTATTCCAGCAAGAAAGGATGCAATCTCGCGAGCTGTCGCACCGGGCACGAAACCTTGAATGGCTCGCAGTTCAATTGCAGGTTGGACCTGCGCGCCCCGCCATTCATACCTTACTTGATCGCTACTTGTCCGAGTTGCCCTCTGCGGAATCGCGCTCGAATGACCAGTCACAGTGGACACTAGCGTTGCATCGAATGGACTTGCGAACGTATCAGGTGTCACAGGCCGAAGGCGGCCTGGAGTTATTGATGGGGTCGCTGCCTTCGGACGTGAACGAAATGATCGAGAACGCACAGGATCGTCAGCAAGAATTCATGAAAAGAATCCGACTCCAAAATTGGAGTCATCGTCGCCATGAACGGTCCGATGAGCCCGACGACGAATGGCGTGCCATCTTGGAGCTCGCCAAGGAAGTAGAGGCGGAAATCGCCGCGCGAGCTAGGCGCGAGATCCTCGAGGGCGGCGGACGCATGGTAGCGGCCCTTATGTTGCGAGATCATTGGGAAGAGTTGTTGCCGGCCGATCGACAGTGGTGCGGCGAAACCATCGAAGCGTGCCTCTGCGAGGTCCCAGCCGATGAAGACATCTTTCGTGGAAGCATTCCTGTCGATGGCTCCATGGAATGTGCGCGCGCATTGGGGGCCATTGCCCCCCAACTTCCGTTGCCTGTTGCTTGCCGTTTGCTCTTCGCCGCACTAGTGCATTTCAATCACCACGTTCGGGAAGCCGCTGTGCAGGGGATGACCGACGACCGCTTCTGGACCCTGGCCGCGCTTCCAAATTTCGCTTTAAACGTGCTTGTCAAGGAAGCTAGGATTTCCGCCGAGCAGGATACTGCTCGTGGAATGGCACGAGAAGAAGTCCACCAGAGCGAGCCGCCGTCTCACGAAGAGTTACTTCAACAACGACAGGCTCAGTTGCTTGCAGCTAATCAGGAGGGCTGGGATGCGGCACCTCCGAGCGTCGACACACATTTGATGCTCCACGATTGGAATCTCGCGTCTGCGCTGGTGACGCTCTTCAAGTCCAGACCGGACCATCCAATGGGCGCTGAGGTCTTCTCATGGGTCGCAGGGCAGTTTCCGAGATGGTGGGATAGGAACCATGAGGGTGGTGATAGCAACTACGAGCTTCACATTTCGGCACGGGAAGCGTTCGCCGAGTTTTTGCTGTCCATTGACGAGCCCCGCGCGCGCGCGCTTCTTGCTCCAACCCTACCTCTGATCGACAGTGAGCCGGACGAGTATGCGAATCTGGTAGAAGACATGCTGTTGGCTGCAGATCGGCGCGGCGATGCAGCTATTTTTTGGGCACTTTGGAGGACAGTGGCGGAACGTGCGAAGGCAGCTAGCTGGGCAAGTTCTGGGTTGAGCGATCGGTCGTGGGGTGGCAAACTCGTGCGAAAACTGCTGCTGAATACAGTCTGGAAAAGCGGCTTGCGCAGGTGGACGTTGCTTGGCGAGGCGCACCACAGCATCGATCAGCTATTCACAGATTTTCCGCCGGTGGGTGTTGTATTGGACGCGTACTGCGTTTACCTGTTGGCTGTGGGGGCGGATTCTTTGCCGGGGGCCGTTGGCCTCATTCATTTAAAGTTTGGGAATCAGTTGTCGCAGGCGCTCAAGCAGTCAAAGTCCGCGCAGAGCCGGATGGACCAACTCGCCTCTAGGCTGATGTTCGAGCATTTGCCAGCCCTACAGACTGCTGCGCTGCGGACGCCAATGCTGGCCATATTGGATTCTTTGATTCAGGCCGGATCATCCAACGCGTTCTTGCTGCGAGAAGATTTCGTGACTCCGTCCGGAGGCGCTGCTCGGTAAAGCGTGATCGCATTTTGATTCTCGCCCGCTTTTCAGTTTCGGCAAGTTCAGTGGAACGAGGCGGCTGCCGAGAGGCGACACGAGGCTGAGGCGGTCACTCGAGTCTGCTTCTAGCCAGACGTAGACAAAGTAACAATCTGCTTGTGGGAGTGATTCGGTCATAAGCATGAGCTAGCTATCGATAATCGAACACTAACGATAGTCAACTCTTACCGCCTACCTCGCAATGCGTGAGCCCGGTCTCGGAGAAAACCTCAGCCAGTCGCGGCTTGCCGCCTTCGGGGACGGCATCCGCGCAGATCAGTCTGCGCCGGTTCACCCCATAGAAAACCCCCTCACCCCCGCACCATAACCAGCAGCCACTCCTCAAACATCCGAATATTCCGCTGCTCCCGCCGCTCAGGCGGATAGGTGAGGAAATAGCCGTTCCCACACTATCAACCTCAACATTAAAAGGCCTCACCACCTTGCCCGAAGCGATCAGGTCGGCGAACAAGGCCGCATCGGCAATCGCGACACCCAGCCCGCGCTCCGCGCTTTTGCACGCACATATCCACCGTGCCAAACAGCTGCTCACGCGCGCCCTGCAGGTCCAGGCCGCCGGCGCCGCGCAGCCAGATCAGCCACTCATGGTGCCAGGCCGTGGCATGTAAAAGGGTTGCGCCCGCGAGGTCGCGCGGTTCGCGCAGGCCGGCGGCCAGCTGGGGCGTGCACAGGAGCACCAGGCGCTCGCGCATCAGCGGCACTTCGCCCAGCTGGGGCCCAAGCGAACATAATGGGTGACGCCCACATGGGCCAAGGCCAACAAGGGTGATATGAAGCTTTCTCAATTTCTGACGGACCGCCTCGAGGATATTCTGGCGGAGTGGGAGGCTTTCGCGAAAACGCTCGGGCCCGCCGCGGCCCTCATGAGCAAATCGGCGCTGCGCGACCACGCTTCCCAGATGATCAAGGCCATCGCGCTCGACATCGACAGCCTCCAGAGCGACGCCCAGCAGACGGCCAAGTCGCAAGGCGACGCGCCTTTGAAGTTTCCGAACAGCGCCGCGTCCATGCATGGGACGCTGCGCGACGTCAGCGGGTTTTCCCTGGTGCAGCTCACGGCGGAGTTCCGCGCACTGCGCGCGAGCGTGCTGCGCCTTTGGCTGCCCCATGTGCGCGCGTTCACCGAGGAAGTCCACGAAGACCTGATGCGCTTCAACGAAGCGGTGGACCAGGCCCTGGCCGAGTCGGCGGTGACCTTCTCGGCACACAACGAGAAGACGCGCGAGCGCTTCCTGGCGATCCTGGGCCACGACCTGCGCACGCCTCTCTCGGCCATCAGCATGACCGGCTCGCTGCTGGTGCGGTCGAACACGGCGGAGGGCAATGCGACGATAGGCAAGAGACTGATTCGAAGCGCGGCCACCATGTCGACGATGGTCAACGACTTGCTGGAATATTCGCGCAGCCAGCTGGGCGGCAAGATGCCCATGGTGGCGTCGCCTTCGGACATGGGCGACATCGCGCAGGCGGCCCTGCACGACGCGGCGTCGGCGCATCCCGCGTGCGCGTTTGAATTCCGCTCGGACGGCGACCTGTCGGGCGTTTTCGACGACGTCCGGCTGCAGCAGGTCATCGTGAACCTGCTGACCAACGCGGCCCAGTACCGGGCCAGGGGGACGAGCGTGACCCTGAACGTGGAAGGCGGGCAAGACGAGGTCGCCATCGCCGTGACAAACCTCGGGCCGGCCATTCCGGCCGACGCCCTTAAAACCATTTTCAGCGCCATGGTGCAGCTTCCGGTCGACGGCGAGCAGCCCGGTCGCCCCCGCACCAGCCTGGGCCTGGGGCTGTTCATTGCGCGGGAGACCACCCTTGCCCACGGCGGCACTATCGAGGTCAGCTCCAACGATGTGGACGGCACCACCTTCACCGTGCGCATTCCCCGGGAGCCGGCCGCACCCAAAACGCAGAGCTGAACACCGGGGACCTCCGCGCCGGCGTCTCGGCACTTACCCCGGGCACGACGTGCGGCCTTTCCTGGAGGGGAAGAGCAACACGGCTACCCGGTGCGCCGCCCCGCTCCTTCCCTCTTTGGGGGAAGGTTGGGAATCGGACCCAATGCAGGTCAGCTTTTTCGGTTTGCAGGCTATAGTGCAAATACCGGATACGCTCACGCACCTGGTCCAACAACCGCGTGGACTGCAAAGCTGCTGCGGCGACTCCGTCAGGGCTGATATACCTATTCATTTATCCAGTCAAGTGAAGTAAGCCTATGCTTTCAAACACTTTTTTGAACCATAGTCGCCGGTGTTATCTAACTGGTGGCCATGTTATTCCGCAGTTTTGCGGGACATATCAAAGTTAGGCATCGGAATATGCGCTTCCTACTACTTCCGTTTTGGCTCATTGCCGCCGCAGGCTGGTTTTCAGGCATAGCCTTCATTGCCAAGTTGATTGGTGGATACCAATGGATCGAGCACATGGGGCAATCTCGCGCAGTAAGCATGCTTGCTCTTATGGGGGCAAGCTGCGCCGCAGCAGGCTTGGCATATGCACTGTTGGGGCGGCTGCCCAAGTTTGTAGCAATCCTTGTTGCTGCTTTGGCCGGTGTGCATCTGGTTAATGCGCTCGGCCTCTACATGCTCGCAAGCACGAACGGTCATGCCGGTGCAATCATGATTCCGTTTGTGCTCCTTTCTTCGATCATGCCCACAACAACGGCTTTTGTCGGCGTGCCAGCAGGTAACGCCTCTGTATTCATTCTTCCGGCGGCCACCTTCATGCTGCTTACTGCATCGCTAGCTTTCGGCAAACAAGCTCTACACACCGATGCCTAACCCTTCAATCGAGGGGGCGTCCAACAGCGGGCTTCGCCCACTGTCGGCCGCCGCTCCTGTCAAACGTTAGCCATCACATAGGAGCCTAGGTGCCAAACGCAAGCGTGAGCCAAATGTTTCCGATCTTCATTGTGGTGTGGGTAACTCTGGGTGTCGCTTCGATGGCGTTCTTCTACCTGAGCAAGAATGCCTCGCTCAAACGAAAGCTGTGGCCGCGCGTTTCGATCGGCGCCAGTGTCCTGTTCGTCGCCTTCGTTTGGGCCGTGGCTGGTACGAATGAACTCTTCTTCGTGGTTCCTTTCGTCGGCCTCATCACCGTCCTGAATTTGCGCATGATGAAGTTCTGCAACTCGTGCGGCCGAACGCTCACGAACCAGAATCCATTTTCTCCGCCAAAGTTCTGTTCAAAGTGCGGCGCGAGCCTGGAAGAATGATGGCTAACTTGTCAATCGACGCGGACCCACAACAGCAGGAGGCGGCTTCGCCGCGGATGTTGGTGGCCCGGTCATTTTTACGTTAACCCGCAGAAAGTCGCTATGCATTTATCCAGGCATGTCGAGAGTTACCGATTCTGGGAAGTCGTGACCCAATGGGCTCGTGAGCGAATGCAGCACGAGCACATCGTTGCAAGGGTTCTGGCTCAGGGCGTAATACGAGATGGGCTACGCGTTCAGAGCGTGGATCCGAAGTGGACGAATGTAGGTTCGTTCGAACTTAGAGGCGAACCTCTCGTGGGGTACGTTTCGCGGGAGGGTGACCTGCCAATATTCATTCGAGCGACAGCCCTTAAGCATCTCCGCAGCATGGTCGAAAGAGCAGCGGTGCCCGAGCCTGAGCATCTTCACGATGAGTTTTTCACCAAGCAAGACTTTTATGCCTGGCTGATCAGAAACCACATTCTTCCTCCTTCGTTTTGGTACGAAGTTCCAGCCGAGCTGAGGGCCAACACTTCAATCGAGCGCGGACCACCTTCGGCGTCCGCTCATGCGTGAAGCACAGCAAATCGGAGAACGATAGATATGGGCCTTGCCTTTTTGCCGTGGGAGCGCTTGCCGGCGTATATCCTTGGCCCACTCATCAGCTCGTTTTGCATTTGGTCCCTTTTTTGGGAGCCCAAACCTTCGCTGGGCGGGTGGCTCTTTGGAATTGGCGGCGCCGTCATTGGGCTGTGGTTGGTGTGGTATCGCTTCAGCACTGGGAAAGAACCGCTCGCATTCACCCATCCCAAGGAACAACGGGCTGAGGATGGACGGAAACAAAATGAGTAGTCGTGCTGCGCCTAACCCTTCCATGGAGCGGGCGGTTTCCAGCGGGCTGCGCCCGCCTCCAGCCGCCGCTCATGTCAAACGTTGGGTGACTTCTTTCCTAGAGGATAGATGACCGTTATGGGCCTAAAGCGGTCGTTGCGCACGGCGAACTTAAGACTCTTTGAGCGACCGTCCGTAAACCACTCGACCGGTAGCAAGTACGTGAAGCTGCAACGATTTCGATAGAAGCGACTCTTCAACCAACTGGTTAAAGTAGGCCACGAACTCATCACGTCGCGGCCATGAATCAAGGCAGGCTTGATGGGCACACGAATCGTAGAAATTGCCGTCAAATTGACTGAACATCGGCACCAGGTCGGGAAATCCAATAACTTCGGCGGTCTCCCCAATTGGCTTGTGGCAAATAGGACACTCATTAAACGGGGTACACAAAGCCATATCAATCTCCCTTAGCGCGTAATGTCCGCTTCTGGCCGAAAGCAGAAGTCTAGCCTCCGGGCACGTGTGCTGACCTCGGCCAATTCGGAGTGGGCTTGCTTGCGGCTCAATGAACCCGCAGCACCTCAAACTGCTGTCGGATTGGAGCGACCTGTATCCACACCTCATCTCCCTCGCATTTGCCCAGCATGGCCCTGCCCAAAGGGGCTTCGCTGCTGATGACCTGAACGAGCTGAGCGCCGCTGACCAACTTCATGCTGCCCCCATCCGGCCCGAGAAAGAGCTGTTGCTGCTTGTCGTCGGAATCGACCAGGCAGACCAGCGCGCCGAGCTGTATACCTTTGCTGGAGTCGTAGGGGCGCGGGCGGAATTGGCGCCAATTGGCTATCGCCTGGCGGATGCTTTCGGCGCGCCGAGCTTGGCCGGTGGCCAGGTATGCGGCTTCGAGTCCCAATGTGTCGTATTTGTTTTCGGCGATGTTTTCTTCGTGAGTCGCCGTTTCATGGGCCGCCCGCATTGCCTGTTCGGCTTGCAACAGGTCTTCGGCGAGCCGTTCCAGCACCTGCTGCTGCAGCAAGAATTTATCCATGATGAAAGGTAGGCATCTCGAAAAAGCGGGGGCAGGTCTTGATTATGAAGGGCTCCAGCAGCCTTAGACGCTTCTGTCGGCCGCAGGTTAACTTCAGCTACGCGTTGAATTATGTAGCGCTCATGGTTGCAAACTGGTTTAGGGTTGGCCGAAACGCTCATTGTTCGATAGCTTATCGTTCATCGATCTGTGCACCTGCTTCTTGCGATGCGCTCTTGACTCGCACTGAATCCGTTATGCGCATGCCGCGGATGTCTGCTTTCGCCCGAACTGAGCGGCATCGTCGACCGTCCGGTCTTGGCCGAAAGCTGTCATCTTACCGACGGCTGCAATGGGCCCTAAGCGGTCATCGGGCCTGCTCCGAGGCGGTCATTGAGATGCGATAGGTTCCTCGATGCAAATAGGCTGGAAAAAGGTCTAGCCGCCGCCGAGTGCACCACTCAGGAACTCAAGCATTCGAGGCCACGAATCCCGTCTCGCACGTGCAGTCCCCTCTGGCGTTCCACCCATATCCATTTCTTCGCCCGATACCGGATGCTTCGACTTGAGCATCGTCGTTGGACCGTTTGGCCAAGAGATGCTGTGTCCCGCGGCTGCATAGGCTAGATGCTTGACCGGATGGCGAAAGCCCTGTCGTTTGAAGCGCTCCAAAGCGAACTCCGTCAGTTCGGTAGACGGCCAGACCTTGTCGTCAACGCCGCTAATCATCAGCACCGGTCCATTGATGTTCTCCACGCGGATGGATGCCCTGCTTGCGTACGCTGCATCCTGCAAGGGGATGAAGTACCAATCGAAGCTGCCTTCATGCGCGTCACCGGCCGCGAGCGCCTCATCCCACTGCGCATGCGTCAGCGTCCTGGCGTAGGGAAGCTCCTCCCCACGTAAAGTCCAGGCTCCATTTCCGCTTTCAGGGTATGCGGGCCAAAGGATGCCACTGGGCGCATATGCGACAACAGCCCGTATTTCAGGGAACGTTGCGCCGAGAAGCAAGGCCAGCTCTCCGCCGCGCGACACACCCACCGCTGCGACCTGTTCGGCCGCGATGGCGGGCTGCGCTGCCAGCCATTCCAAGGCCGTTCCAAAGTATTCGAGCGGAATGCGGTCGAGCGTTGGCGGCAGGCCTTCGGCGCCGAAGTAAGCGAGAGCAAGTGCCGCATAGCCCCGAGATGCCAGCAGCGCCGCCATCTCCTGAGACCAGGCCAATCCCCCGTTGGAACCGCCAACCACAAGGACTGCGCTGTGAGGGCCGGGTCGATTGGGTTCAAACATCTTGCCAACAAGGCCTCTTTCCCGGACCTCCCGCAACACAACCCGTTCGTCCATGTAGACACGCCTGACAACATGAGTGATTCGCGGCGCACCGCCGTCCCTTTTTGCTGTGAGCGTTGCCGTGAGCGGGTCCGTGCTTTTTCCTTCGTAGCCTTTGACGACCTCGGGAGGCACTGGGGCACGAGACCAGAAGAGCCCCATGGAGTCGACGCCCGTGTATGAGCCGGAAACCGGCGCTTGAATGCTCAGGTCCACGACGCCGTGGGAGTCTGCAATGAAGACCGCCTCGGACAGCCACACGACATCATTGAAGCAGCTCCACAGGTTCAGGGTCACTCGTTCGTCGGCACGAAGCCCCAGCACCCGAATCTGGAGCATCTCGTCCACAAGGCATTGATGAGGCAGCGTGTCGAACTTCATAAAGCAGGCCTTGGAAGCATTGGTTTGTCAATTGCCGCTTAGCAACAGGCTCATGAGCTGGCCATCATGGAACGTGCCATCAAGTCGAATTGCTTCGGGTTCGAGCCCGTAGGGTTCGAACCCTAGCGACTGATAAAGGCCGATTGCGGCGGTGTTCGGCAAGAACACGGTCAAATTTACGCGGTGCACATCTTGTGAGCGTGCGTGTTCCAACGCAGCCTCGACAGCCATCCGGCCGAATCCTTGGCCTCGATGCGATGGATCGACGAAAGTCCCCCAAAGAGTCACCTTGTGCATGGAAGAGGGAAATCGGCTCGTCCACGCGACGGCCGAGCACGCAAGCAGCAGGCCGTCGACAAACACACCGAAGGCCGCGCTCGGGGCGGGAGCGCCCAGCTGATCACGGAACCCCTGCAGCGGCCTGGTCAACTCTTCAGCAAGCGAAAGCCCCATAGGCACGGGATTGTGTTCGGTGACCCGACGTCGCAAGGCGGAAAATTCCTCCGCATCAGAGGGCATCAATTGGCGAGTGTTGAGTTCTGGCTTCACAGGGTCCTTGCGTTGGTCGGAGATCCGCTTCTGGCCGAAAACAGTCATCTTACTGATAGCCGCTTTGGCCCATAGCAGAGATCAACAAGCAGCGTGAGTGAACTTCCAGCCGGCGGGGTGATGCCGACTGGCTGGGCGGCGCGTTCAGCGCAGGTGACCTGCTGATGGTGACGGTGCTGCGCAGGCTGGAGAGCTCTGGGCTGCTGGATCAATACCCAACGCTGCCGGCCTATGTCTCGCGGGCTGTGGCGCGGCCGGCTTACCAGCGGGCTTTTGCGGCGCAGCTGGCGGTGTTTGCGGGTTCGCCAGCGGGCGGTTGACGAGATCGGCTTTGGGCTGGTGTGAACTCGCTGCAGGCCAGCGTTCATGTCGGCTATGGGCCCGATGCGGACATGAAACTGTCTAACGCTTGTCCCTGCTTCGTTCCAAGTCCGCGAAAGTTGCTCTGGCAATAGCTTCGATGTCCCCAGGAGAGTTTGGATCGAGTGAGAGCGTGCCCAGAATCTCTCGCCCTTCGTTCGCTCGGTTCATATCCCGAAGCGTTAGGGCTTTGTTTATTAGCAAGAAGCCCTTTGTCTCGGCGTCCGGTCGAGCCTTTAGGCCAGCCTCCAGCATTGCCAATCGTTTTGTCGGTTCATCTTCAAAGTTCGCCGCTGTTTTCCAAGCCGGAGCGAAATTTGGAATTGACTTAGTCATTGCGCTGACGGCTGACCTTACCTTCTGCTTGTTACCTTCCCATTCGAGGGCGACGTAGCTGAGATATGTTCCTTTTGGAAGCTCCCCCGACTGCTCTCTACGCAGTGTATCCACCGCCGTTTTGACAGTGAAAAACCCTCTAGGTGCCGCCTGATCGACAAGCTGATAGTGTTTGAGGGCGCCAGCAAAATCTCCTTGCAACAAATAGGTGTAAGCAAGATCGTAGTTCGGGTAAGGCCAGTTCGGTGCCGCCTTGGCAGCGGCGTTGAAGCTCGCTATTGCTGCCTTGTAATCTCCCTTTTGACCTGCGACTCGTCCTGCCTCGTGCTCGCGTCTGGCTTGGTCGCTCACCTTCACAGATGAGGGAATACTCCATTCAAAAGTGCCAGAGGCGTATTGCAGATCGCGCTTCGTTAGAACGCGGCCCCATTTGTCACGAAAGACGATGTCCTCCGTCCCAGCGATGAGCGAGGGCGAGATCAGAGAAAGAAGAACCAGCAGCGACAGAAGTGCCCAGAGTTTTGAGTTCATACACAAGTTGATTTCCGGACCCCTGGAGCTTGTATAGCCGGATGTTCGCTTCTGGCCGAAAGCTGACATCTTAATAGTGGCCGCATCGGTCATCCAATTGCGACTCTGCTAGTCCCGCCCTGGCCATTGGCCGGAACGCCAGTCGTCAAGATAAGCCAGTGCCTGGCTTTCAGTAATTGCGTCATCTTCCGGGTCGAAGTCACCCTTACGCCATTCATTTAACACTGGACGGACTTCCTTGTCAGCGCCGGACCAGGTTCCGTCTTTCTTCGCCCGCTCAAGGTTCGAATCAGACAACATGCGATAAGACGTGGCTCCTCTAAACACCTCATACGGAAGGCCGGCCCCGTTGTCGCGTAAGTAGTACTTGTAGTCGTTCATATGATGCTGCGCGAGTGTCACGGTGAATTTCGGCTGGTAGTAACTTCCGCGCCTGCATACTCCATCGGACCGTTTACGCCAAATTCAATTGCGGTTGCTCACTGCCCCGGTGGCTTGCCCCGCGTGAAGACATCACAGGTGGCATAGATCAGGGCTAGGCCATTCGACTGCGGGTCTGCGGACTCCAATGCGGCAGCGGCCTGCTTGGCAGAGCGACGCATCTGGCTGACGATCACACCTTTGGCGTTCGGCTCGGAATAGAAAATAATTTCCTGATCCGCCATTCGCTCCCCCTTGCAGTCGAATCGTGTGATGCGGGTTGATGACATGTACCCCGCTCCGTCTGGCGATCGTTTTTCGGCTGTGTGAGTCAA
>NZ_JBFUGK010000061.1:0-17807 GCF_056402935.1 Polaromonas sp. P3_B1 | reverse complement strand
GGTCCAGACGGATAAGGGCAAAAACGTGTCTGAGCGAAGCGAGTTGTTTTTGACCCCGTCTGGACCGAGCACCGCAGGCTGCCCCGTAGCGAAGCGAAGGGGACGCAGACACCAGGGTCGCCTTTTCTTTTGCTTACTTTTCTTTTGGCGAAGCAAAAGAAAAGTGAGTAGCTGCCGGGCTACCCCCGGCCAGCAGCTCCGCGCAGAGGGCGGTGAAGGGAGGAAGAAGGAGAGGGGAAGGAGCGCGCCCGCCGGAGCAAGACCCGGCCCCTATTCCTCTCCAGTCTTGCCGGCTTCAGCGGCAGCCGCAGCCAACGCATCGGCAGCCGCATCACCACCACCGAAGCCACCGCCGCCAGCGCCACCGCCCGACGAACCGCCAAGGCCGGCGACGGCCTGCAGGGCCGCGTCATACGAGCTGACCAACCCAGCATTCCCCAGCGCCGCAGTGCTGGCGTTGGAGGTCGTGATGCTGAGCGCGCCATCCACAAAACCCAGCGCATAGTTGCCCGAGATCGAACTCAGCCCGCCTGGTGTGATCAGGTAGTTGCCGGCGGCCACTGCCCCCTGCGAGGAGCCGCCGTAGGCCAGCGTGCCGCCTATGTCGGCCTGCGTGTCGCCCGCCACAAAGCCGTTGTAGCTCACGCCGTTGCCGCCGCTGTAGGCCGAGCCGTTGTACAGCTTGGTATCGCCGTTGGCCGTCACCGTCAGCGCCTTGGGCGTGATGTTGGCGGTCGTGCTTGTCGACGTGTTCAGCAGGTTGTAGTTGCCGGCGTCGGTGCCGCCCAGGGCAATGTTGTTCACGCCGACCGTCTTGCCGGTGCCGGCATTCTTGTCGGCAAAGTTGGCGGTCCCGGTGACACCCACGACATCGCCGGCCACGCGGTTGTCGCCGTAGACCACCGCGGCCACGGTGCTGCCGTCGTACACCTTGTTGACACCCGTGGCCGTGACCGTCAGGTCGGCCTTGTTGATGGTACTGGTGGTGTTGTCGGCGTAGCTGACGTTGTAGTTGTTGCCGCCGTTACCGTCGGCCACCGTCACACCAGCGGTGGTCACCGTCTTGTTACCGGTGCCGGCATTCTTGTCGGTAAAGGCGAAGGTGCCGCCGCTGACCATGTCACCCCCAAACATCGTGCCGGCCGTTATCACCACCGATCCAGTTGCGCTGGTGGTGCCGTCATAGGTTTTGGTGACGTCGTTGGTCGACAGCGTCACGCTGGCCCGGGTGATGCTGGCCTGCTGCGTGCCGCCCGTGAAGGTGTAGTTGCTGGCCAGGCCGCTGCCATCCACCAGGTTCAGGCCGGCGACCGTCAGCGCCTTGTTGGTGCCCACATTCTTGTCGGCCATGGTGGCCGTGCCCGTGAGGCCCAGGGTTTCGCTGCCCACCAGCGGGCCGATATTCAGCACGCCGGCCGCCACGTTGGCCGTGCCGTCGTAGCTGCGCGTGCCCGAAACACTCACCGCAAACGGGTTGATGGTGCTGGTGGTGTTGTCGGCGTAGCTGACGTTGTAGTTGCCGTTGTTCACGCCATCGCCCACCGTCACGCCCGCTGTCGTCACCGTCTTGTTGCCGTTGCCGGCGTTCTTGTCGGTAAAGGCGAAGCTGCCGCCCGTCAGACTGTCGCCACTGAACAGCGTGCCGCCGGTCACGGTCGCGCTGCCCGCAGCCGTCGTGTTGCCGTCATAGGTCTTGGTGACGTTGCTGCTGGACACCGTCAGGTTGGCCTGGTTGATGGTGCTGGTGGTGTTGTTGGCGTAGCTGACGTTGTAGTTGGCGTTGTTCACGCCGTCACCCACCGTGACGCCTGAGGTCGTCACCGTCTTGTTGCCCGTGCCGGCATTCTTGTCGGTGAAGGCGAAGCTGCCGCCCGTGGCGTTGTCGCCTGCAAACACCGTGCCGGCCGTCACCACAACAGCACCCGTCGCGCCGGTGGTTCCGTCATAGGTCTTGGTGACGTCGGAGGTCGACAGCGTCACATTGGCCTTGTTGATGGTGCTGCTCGTGTTGTCGACATAGGCGATGTTGTAGTTGCCTGTGACATCGACGTTGCCGCTGTCCTTGATGGTCAGGCCGCTGGCCTGCACCGTCTTGTTGCCGCTGCCCGCGTTCTTGTCGGTAAAGGCTTGCGTTGCGGCGGTATTGATTACCTCGCCCGCACCTGCGCCTGCCAGCGCACCGACGGAGCCCGTACCCGTGGCATTGAGCGTTCCGTCGTAAGTCTTGATCACCGCATTGGCCGTCACCGTGAGGTTGGCTTTGTTGATGGTGCTGGTGGTGTTGTCGGCGTAGCTGACGTTGTAGTTGTTGCCGCCATTGCCATCGTTGACCGCCACCCCGCTGGTCGTCACCGTCTTGTTGCCCGTACCGGCGTTCTTATCGGTAAAGGCGAAGCTGCCGCCCGAGATGCTGTCGCCGCCGAACACGGTGCCGCTGGCTACTGCTGCGGTGCCGGAAGCGGCCAGAGTGCCGTCATAGGTCTTGGTGACGTCGCTGGTCGTCAGCGTCAGGGTGGCCTTGTTGATGGTGCTGGTCGTGTTGTCGGCATAGCTGACGTTGTAGTTGGCGTTGTTCACGCCGTCGCCCACCGTCACGCCGCTGGTCGTCACCGTCTTGTTGCCCGTGCCGGCATTCTTGTCGGTGAAGGCGAAGCTGCCGCCGGTGGCGCTATCACCTGCGAACACCGTGCCGGCCGTTACCACCACCGCACCCGTCGCACCGGTGGTGCCGTCATAGGTCTTGGTGACGTCACTGGTGGACAGCGTCAGGTTGGCCTTGTCGATGGTGCTCGTCGTGTTGTCGGCATAGGTAATGTTGTAGTTGCCCGTCACGTCAGCATTGCCGCTGTCCTTGATGGTCACGCCGCTGGCGCGCACCGTCTTGTTGCTGGTACCAGCGTTCTTGTCCAGGAAGGCCTGGCTGCCGGCGGCATCGACCACCTCACCCGCGCCAGCCCCGGCCAGCGCGGCCACCGTGCCTGTACCCGTCGCGCTGGTGGTGCCGTCATAGGTCTTGGTCACCACATTGGCCGTCACCGTCAGGTTCGCCTTGTTGATGGTGCTGGTCGTGTTGTCGACATAGGCGATGTTGTAGTTGCCCGTGACGTCCACGTTGCCGCTGTCCTTGATCGTCACGCCGCTGGCGCGCACCGTCTTGTTGCTGGTACCAGCGTTCTTGTCCAGGAAGGCTTGGCTACCAGCGGCATTCACGACCTCACCCGCTCCGGCACCTGCCAGGGTAGCGACGGTACCGGTACCCGTGGCGCCAAGCGTGCCGTCGTAAGTCTTGGTCACCGCATTGGCAGTCACCGTCAGATTGGCCTTGTTGATGGTGCTGGTGGTGTTGTCGGCGTAGCTGACGTTGTAGTTGGCGTTGTTCACGCCATCGCCCACCGTCACGCCTGTTGTCGTCACCGTCTTGTTGCCGGTACCCGCATTCTTGTCGGTAAAGGCAAAGGTTCCGCCCGTGGCGCTGTCACCTGTGAACACCGTACCGGCCGTCACCACAACTGCACCCGTCGCGCTGGTCGTGCCGTCGTAGGTCTTGGTGACGTCGCTGGTGGACAGCGTCACATTGGCCTTGTTGATCGTGCTGGTGGTGTTGTCGGCATAGCTGACGTTGTAGTTGTTGCCGCCATTGCCGTCGTTGACGGTCACGCCGGCCGTGGTCACTGTCTTGTTGCCCGTGCCGGCGTTCTTGTCAGTAAAGGCGAAGCTGCCGCCCGAAATGCTGTCGCCGCCGAACACGGTACCGCTGGCTACCGCCGCGGTGCCGGAAGCGGCCAGGGTACCGTCATAGGTCTTGGTGACGTTATTGGTCGTCAGCGTCAGATTGGCCTTGTTGATGGTGCTTGTGGTGTTGTCCACATAGCTGACGTTGTAGTTGTTGCCGCCGTTGCCGTCAGTCACCGTGACGCCCGCCGTGGTCACCGTCTTGTCGCCGGTTCCGGCATTCTTGTCGGTGAAGGCAAAGGTTCCGCCCGTGGCGCTATCACCTGCGAACACCGTGCCGGCCGTTACTACCACCGCGCCTGTGGCGCCAGTCGTGCCGTCATAGGTCTTGGTGACGTTGCTGGTGGACAGCGTCAGGTTGGCCCTGTTGATGGTGCTGGTGGTGTTGTCGGCATAGCTGACGTTGTAGTTGGCGTTGTTCACGCCATCGCCCACCGTCACGCCTGTTGTCGTCACCGTCTTGTTGCCCGTACCGGCATTCTTGTCGGTGAAGGCAAAGGTTCCGCCCGTGGCGTTGTCGCCGGCAAACACCGTGCCGGCCGTTACCACCACCGCGCCTGTGGCGCCTGTCGTACCGTCATAAGTCTTGGTGACGTCGCTGGTAGACAGCGTCACATTGGCCTTGCTGATCGTGCTGGCGGTGTTGTCGGCATAGCTGACGTTGTAGTTGGCGTTGTTTACGCCGTCACCCACCGTCACGCCGCTGGTCGTCACCGTCTTGTTGCCGGTACCCGCATTCTTGTCGGTAAAGGCAAAGGTTCCGCCGGTGGCGCTGTCGCCGGCAAACACCGTTCCGGCCGTTACCACCACCGCGCCTGTGGCGCCTGTCGTACCGTCATAAGTCTTGGTGACGTCGCTGGTAGACAGCGTCACATTAGCCTTGTTGATCGTGCTGGTAGTGTTGTCGGCATAGCTGACGTTGTAGTTGGCGTTGTTCACGCCATCGCCCACCGTCACGCCCGTTGTCGTCACCGTCTTGTTGCCGCTGCCGGCATTCTTGTCGGTAAAGGCAAACGTTCCGCCCGTGGCGCTGTCACCGGCGAACACCGTGCCGGCCGTTACCACCACCGCGCCTGTCGCGCCGGTCGTGCCGTCGTAGGTCTTGGTGACGTTGCTGGTGGACAGCGTCAGGTTGGCCCTGTTGATGGTGCTGGTAGTGTTGTCGGCATAGCTGACGTTGTAGTTGGCGTTGTTTACGCCGTCACCCACCGTCACGCCGCTGGTCGTCACCGTCTTGTTGCCGCTGCCAGCATTCTTGTCGGTAAAGGCAAAGGTTCCGCCCGTGGCGCTGTCGCCGGCAAACACCGTTCCGGCCGTTACCACCACCGCGCCCGTCGCGCCAGTCGTGCCGTCATAAGTCTTGGTGACGTTGCTGGTGGACAGCGTCAGGTTGGCCCTGTTGATCGTGCTGGTGGTGTTGTCGGCATAGCTGACGTTGTAGTTGTTGCCGCCATTGCCGTCATTGACCGTCACGCCGGCCGCTGTCACCGTCTTGTTGCCCGAGCCCGCATTCTTGTCGGCAAAGGCAAAGCTGCCGCCGCTGGCGGTGTCGCCGCCCAGCAGTGCCGTGCCCGCCGCGGCCACCGCCGTGCCGGCGGCTGAGAGCGTGCCGTCGTAGGTCTTGGTCACATTGCTGCTGCTCAGCGTCAGGTCGGCTTTGGCGATGTTCAGCCCGCCGCCGATGATGTCGTAACCCTGCTGGTTCGAGTAATAGCCCGTGCGGTAGCTGCCCGCATTGCGCCCGCTGGCATTGCTGCCCGACACGCCAACGACGGCGATGATGGGGCCCGTCTGCGTGCCGCCGTTGTAGGTCAAGCTGGTGTCGCCCAGGTTCAGCGCAGTCAGGAAGCTGCGCAGCAGCGGGCCGGTATTGCCTTCGTAGACGCGCCAGATGGTTCCGTCGCCGCCCACGTTGCTGGCGTTCCAGCCGGCGTCGATAAAGGTCTGGGCCTTCATCATGTCCGCCGTGAGTATGCCCGTGCCGCCGCCCGCGCTGGTGGCCTGGCCAGTGGTCTGGGTGTCCCAGAAACTGCCGGTCACCGTGCCGCTGTTGTCCAAGCCCACCAAGCCGCCTGCGCTGGAGGTTCCCGCCACAGCACCGGTGGCATAGCTGTTGGTGATGGTGCCGCTGTTGGTGCCCGCAAGGCCACCCGTCGTATTGTCGCTGCTGGTGCTCACAGCGCCACTGGCATAGCTGTTGGCGATGGTGCCGCCGTTGTTGTTGGATCCCACCAGCCCGCCGGCATTGGCATTGGTACCGACCACGGTGCCGGTGGCGTAGCTGCCGCTCACGGTTCCGTTGTTGACTCCCGCCAAGCCCCCCACATCATTCCCGGCGGTCACACTGCCGCTTGCATAGCTGTTGCTGATGGTTCCATTGTTCGCGCCGACCAACCCGCCCACGATCTGCATGCCGTTCACGGTCGCCGAACTATGGCTGTTGGTAATCGTCCCAATGACGCTGCCCACCAACGCGCCTACAGCGCCGTTGCCGGTGACGCTGCCGCCCGTCAGCCCCAGGTTGGAGACCGTCCCGCCATACAGGTAACTGACTAAACCAACGTTGCTGTCGCCAGGCCTGTTGATGACCAGTTGGTCGACCACATGGCCGCCGCCGTCCAGGCTGCCGGTAAATAGCGTACCGGCGGCTATCGGCTTGAAGCCCGCACTCGCATTCCAGTTCACGGTGCCGCTGGCATCAATGTTGTTGGCCAGCTTGAAGTTCTTGTCCAGCATGCCGTCGGAGCCCGCGCCCTGCAGGCCGTAGATGTCGGCAATCCGGTAGGCCGTGCCGGTGCTCAGGCCGTCACCGCCCAGCGCGCGCACAAAGGTGCCGCCGCTGATGCGGAAGTCCCCGGCCGAGAACGCGGGGAGCGTCCCGCCGACCTGGCTGAAAGTACCGGCCTTAAGGTCGAACACTCCCGTGACGTTGATGGCCGCCGGCGCGTTGATGCTGCCCTGGGCATTGAGCGCCAGTCCCGCGGCACCGATGGCGCTGCCTAGGCTGATGTCGCCCGCCGTGGCGGTCAGGCTGATGTTGTCGTTGGTGGAAGCAAAGGCATTGCCCACCGTGATGCCCGAGGTGGAGTTGGACGTCAGGCTGACGTTTTGCGCGGAGCCGCTGTCGGTGCTGATGCTGTAGTTGGCGGTGTCCAGCGCATTGTCGGTGGCCACGGCGATGTCGCCGCTGGCACCCGTGGTGGTAAAGCTCTGCAGGCCGGTGGTGTTGGCGCCCAGCGCGATGCCGTCCCGCGACGAGGCGGTCAGCGTCGTGGCCGTGATGTTGTTGGTGCCGCCGTTGGCATCGGTGATCGCACCGGCCGAAGCGGTCAGCGTCACGTCTGAACCGGAAACAGTCTTCACATCCAGGCTGCCAGCCGTGGCCGTCAGGTCCACCGTGCCGGTGGTGGCGACATTTTCGATGCCACCACCGTTGGCCAAAGTCACGGCGATAGGCCCTGTAGTGCTGGTGGCGGTCAGTGCCGCCGCATCGGCTCCGAGGCTGATGCCGGTGGCCGCGGTGGCCGTCAGCGCGCCAGCCGTCACCTGGCCCGTGCCGCTGATGCTGCCGCTGCCGGCGGTGAGCTGCACCGCGCGTGTAGGGTTGCTGACGGTGTTGTTGAGTGCCAGGTCAGTCGTTCCGCTGAGGGCCAGCGTGCCATCGGCCACGGCAACAGGCGCGCTCACTGTCAGCGCGCCGCCCGTGGTGCCCACGGCCACATTGCCGGTTCCCGTAGTCGACACACCGTTGATCGCGCCGCCGGGAACGGTGCCACCGCCAAAGGTCACCTGGTCGATCGCCAGCGCCTTGTCGTTGCTGATGCCGATGTTGGTGCCGGCCACCGCGGAGAGCGCATTCACGCTGGTGTTCAGCGCGTTGTCACCGCCCGCGCCGTCACCGATGTAGCCGCCGGCGCGGACCGCCAGGTTGTTGGCGGTCAACGCCGTGGAGGTACCGGCCTGCTGGACGTTCGCGCCGGCAGAAACGTAAATGTCGCCGGTCGTGGTCTGGGCGCTTGCGTTGTTCGAGAAGATGACGTCACGCCCGGCTTCAAGCCGGATATTGCCGTTGACGGCCGACAGCGTGCCGCTGGTGTTGATGGTCAGGTCGTTTCCGCCACCCGCGCTCAGGCTGATGTTGCCGGCGCCATTGCGGCCCAGGCCGTTCACCGTGAGCGAGCCATTGCTGGTGGCAATGTCGATGTCGCCCGTCGTGAACAGGTTCTGCACCTGGGTGCCGGCCAAAGACACGTTGCCGCCGCCGTAGATGACGCGCGTGTTGCCCTGGCGTGTGGCCGTGAAGACGCCGCTGATCGCATTGCGCGCCGTTCCCGTCACCGGGATGATGCCCAGGCGCTGGCTCAGGTCGCCCGCCCCCGTGCCGGCGCCTATGCCGCGGTTGGCCGACACGGCCACCGAGGAGCCGTTGAACCAGCTGCCGGGCACCTGCTGCACATAGCCGTCCGCGGCGGTCACGACCACCGCCTTGCTGGCGCCTGCGGTGCCGCCGGCCAGGGCGGTTCCGCCTGTCGCGTCAATGCCGCCAATCGAGACATTGTGGTTGGCGTTGCCGGCAATCACGGTCACGCTGCCGCCCGCGCCGCCGTTGTTGGCCACGGCGGCGCCGCCCAGGGCATTACCACCCTTGGCATTGGCGTTACCGGCCAGGCTGACGCTGCCGTTGCTGGCATTCAGGGTGATGTTGCCCGCGGCGCCTATGGAGCAAGTGGCGCCGTTGCTGCAACCGGCGTTTTCGACATAGCTGGAAACATTGCCGCTGCCGGTGATGTCGGAATTGGCGCCCGTGGTGGTGATGCTGACAGTGCCGCCGGTTCCCGACACAATGGTCGCGCTGCCGTAGTTGGTGTTGACCCGGTTGAGCGAGCCCGCGCCGCCGTGCGCGTCAAGGTTGCTGAACTGGATGGTGGCGCCCGCGCCCACCGTGCCCAGCGTGACATTGCCGGCATTGCCGCCATTGCTGCCGGGCTGGGAGTTGGCGACGTACTTGCCGCCCCAGGTGCCTATGGTCCCCGTGGTGATGGAAGCCGCGCCCGTGCCGGCCGTTGTCACCAGGACGGTGCCGCCGCTGCCGCCATTGCCGATGTATCCCGCCTGGCCGCCCTGGGCGGAGAGATTGCCCACACTGATGCTGCCGGCGCCGCTGTTGCCCGTGTTCCTCAGCGTGATGTTGCCGCCGTTGCCGCCCGTGCCGAACATCCAGGCAAAGTTGGTGCCGCCACCGCTGCCATTGCCGCCATTGGCCAGCACATTGCCCGAGATGGCGATGCCGGCGCCGGCGGTGGCCGTGGTCACGCTCACATTGCCGCCCTTGCCACCGGAAGTGGCGTTGTTGCTGGCCGTGGTGCTGCCCGCATTTCCGCTGGTGCCTTGCGCGGCGAGGTCGCCAGTCACGGTGATCGAGCCGCCATTGGCACCACTGGTGCTGAGCTGGATGTTGCCGGCGTCCGAGCCGTTGGTGTCCATGCTGCTGGCCGCGCCCGAAGTCCTGATGGCGGCGCCTCCGCTGCCCGTGGCCGTCAGGGTACGGCCCGCACTGATGGCCACGTTCGCACCCACGGTGGACACCGTCAGCGCGTTTTGCGCATAGTGGTCGTCGGCTGCCAGCGTGATGGTGTTGGCGCTGCCGCCGGTGGTGGTGACGGCCTGGTTGAGTGTCAGGTTGTCCGTCGTCCCGCCGGTATCGACGGTAGCCAGCGAGATCGCACCGCCCGTGCTGCTCACGCCGGCGATGGCGCCGCCCGGAACCGTCGACCCCGCGAAAGTGGCGGTGTCAACCGTCAGCGCGCCGGTGTTGCTCACCGAGATCGCGCCCGGCGCCACGGCAGAGAGCTTGTTCACCTGGGTATTGAGCTTGTCCGCAGCGCCGCTGTTGCCGACGTAGCCGCTGGAGCGTATCGCCAGGTTGTTGGCCGTGACGGCAACGCCGGTGCCGCCCTGCCGGATGTTCCGCCCGGCCAGATAGACGTCGCCCGTGGTGGTGACAGCGCCTGTGCCGTTGAAGGTGATGTCGCGGCCGGTGAGCTGCACATTGCCGCCATTGGCGCTGACGGTTGCGCCGTTGGCGATGGTGATGTCGCCCGCGGCGGCGTCGGTCGCACTCAGAGCCAGCGTGCCACTGCCGACCGATGAGGCGCCCAGCGTGAGCGAGCCACTGCCGGCGTTGATGGCGACATTGTTCGCGCCAAGGTTGTTGACGCTGACTGCGCCGGTGAAACTGTTGGCGCCGGTCAGGCTGACCTGGCCCGCGCCGGCGTTGACGCTGGTCGTACCGCCTACCACCAGGGCACCGGCGGTTTGCTGGATGGCCGCATTGCTCGCGGCGAGCGCCAGGTTGCCGGTCGCCGTGAGGTCCTGGTTGATGTTCAGGCCGTTGGTCGCGCTCAGGCTGAGGTCTTTGGCGCTCAGGGCGCCGCCCATGGCAATGGCGCCGCCCGACAAAGTCAGGTTGCCCGTTCCGGCATTAAAGGCACCCAGTGTCAGAGTGCCGCCGTTGGCCGCCATGTTGACGTTCTGGTTGACGCCCGTCAGGGTCAGGGCGTTGAAGTCAAGGTTGCCGGTCACGCTGACGCTCACGTCATGGGCGGCGGTGATGATCGGGTTGCCGACGGCCGAGTCGCTGCTGAAATCGATCTGCCCGCCGCCGCCCGTTCCCTGCGAAGTCAGGTTGAGCGTGCCTATGGCGCCGCTGGAGGCGTTCACGCGTATTCGGCCGTTGCCCGTGTTGCCCGCTGACGCAGTGAAGTTGCCGTTGCCCAAGACCATGACGTTGGCGGCGGAGTTGGGGTCGCTGCCCCGGATGTTCGTGCCCGCGTACAGGTCGAAGGAGCTGGCTCGCCAGTCCACGCCGCTATTCACGATCAGTTCACCCGTGGTGGCTTTCAGCTTCAAACTGCCTGCATTGATCTGCCCCAGGTCGCCGATGCTGCCGCCGGCCGTCATGTCTATCGCGCCGGTGTTCGTGTTCAGGGTTCCGCCGCCGGTGATGTCGCCGCCGGCGTTGGCCGTCAGCGCGAGGGCGCCGGAGGAGGAAGTGACATTGGCGTTAAAACCGATATTGCCCGCGGCGGTCATTGTCAAACCAGCCGCGCCTCCAGCGCTTTTCCCGATAGCCTGGTTGATATTGATGTCGCGCTCGGCGGTCAAGGTGAAGGTGTTGCTGTCCGTCCGGTTGATGGCCTGGTTGACATGGATGTCGCCGTTGCCGCCGGCCGTGCCCATGGTGGCGGTGGCGATTTCAAAATTGCCGCCGGTCAGGGCGGTCGCGACGGCCGTGGCAGACATGTCGCCCGTGGCGGAGATGGTGAAGTCGTTCGGATCTATCAACCATTTTCCGGTGCGGCCGCCACTGCCTTCAGCGGCCAGCGTAGTGACCCTGGCGCTGTCGGCCACCTTGACGTGCGCGGCGGACGTTTCAACAAACCCGCCGTCGCCGCCCGTGGGTGCCGAAGCATCCAGCGTTCCGCCCACATGGACCGTGCCGCTCTCCATGTCGCCCATCAGCAATATGCGGCCGGCCTTGTTCTGTATCGTCCTGGCTTCAATGACGCCGCTGTTGTTGACCGTGGCCGTGGTCAGGCTGTCCATGGCCTTAGCCGACAGCAGCACCTGGCCGCCGTCGGCTTTGATCAGCTGTTTGTTCTCGGCCAGCGCATTGATCGCGCCCTGGTCAATGCTGTAGCCCAGCAGGCTGCCGTTGTCCAGGTTTAGCGTGACCTTGTTGCCTGCTGCCAGCAAGGCGGTTCCCAGCGAGGCGGTCATCACACCTTCATTGCGCACCTCAGGCGCCAGCAGCGCCAGATAGCCACCGGGCGCGGCGTTCAGCGTTCCCTGGTTGACCACCGAACTACCCGAACCGGTGAACACATGGTTGCCGGCCATAAAGTCGGCATTGCTCATGGACAGCGTCGAAGCCACCAGGCCGCCGACATTGACTTGCGAACCCGCGCCAAACAGCACGCCGTTGGGATTGAGAATAAACACCTGGCCGTTGGCCGTGAGGCTGCCCAGCAATTCACTCGGGCTGCTGCCCGTGATGCGGTTCAGCGCAATAGCCGCCGCATTTGGCTGGTTGAACCTCAGTGCCTCATTGGCCGCAGTGGAGAGCGAAGTCCAGTCGATGGCCACACGCTGGGTGCTTTGGTTGATGGTGGTGGTGTTGCCCACCGTCGAAATGCCGGCGGCGCCAGCCGACACACTGGCATTGGCCGCATCGGCCGCATGCGCTTCATGCGTGAGCACAGCCAGCGAAGCCAGCAGCACTAGCGCCGCGCGGCAGGCCGTGTTGAGCCTGAAGCCTGTGCCGCCGCCCCCTTGCCCCTCCCCCTCCTCGGCCTGCACGGAATCCCATTGCACGCTGCCCTGCACCGAACCGCCCTTGCTTCGTCCTTTGGCGTTTTCCGCCACGGCCACCCAGAGGCTGAGGGCGGCATTCCAGACAAGACGATAGATGCGGTTCATGCTGGCGTGGCTTTTCATGATGAGGACTTCCGAAAAAAACTGAGGCGACACTACGGGCCACGGGCTCGCGCCTCGCGCGTACCCGTGACAAAACGTGCAAATCGTAAAAGTCCATCCCCCGCCTGTATGTCCCCAGTTATGGGGACGCGACGCTTGTGCCGATGTGAAAATTTCCCTTTTGGGACGCGCACTTTCGCCGCACCTTCAACACCTTCGCCTGATTGCAAACGCATGGACTCCGATTACATGCGGGGGATTCTGTGTAACAAGCTTGCATGCGGCAATACTGCCGATGCAGTAGTGGCCGGGGTAAGCCCCCGGCTTGTCCCCAGTTTTGGGGACAAGACGGGGGGCCGGGTCTTGCGCCGGCGGCGTGCGCTCTTCCTCTTCATCCTCCTCTTTCCTCTGCTGAGGGCGGCTGGCCGGGAGTGGCCCGGCGGCCAGTAACTTTCTTTTGCTTCGCCAAAAGAAAGTCACCAAAGAAAAGGCGACCCGCAGTCTGGGTCCCTTCGCTTCGCTGCGGGCAACCTGCGGTGCTCGAGCCAAGCGGGGTCAAAAACAACTCGCCTGACGGCTCAAACACGTTTTTGCCCTGATCCGCTTGTCTCTGCGCTCCTCGGCCCAGCCAGAACGGGGCAATCGGGAGCGGGAACGGAGACAAAAGACAAAGAAGACCAATACAAACAAGGACACGCCATGGCGTGTCCTTGTGGCTTCAGGTATTGGGGGGTGTCTTCGGCAGTTTGGCTGTTCGGTATCCGGGCCCCTTGTGTATGCGCCGAGGAGCGCAGGTCCAGACGGATAAGGGCAAAAACGTGTCTGAGCCGCAGGCGAGTTGTTTTTGACCCCGTCTGGACCGAGCACCGCAGGCTGCCCCGTAGCGAAGCGAAGGGGACGCAGACACCAGGGTCGCCTTTTCTTTTGCTTACTTTGCTTTTGGCGAAGCAAAAGAAAAGTGAGTTGCCGCCGGGCAACCCCCGGCCAGCTGAACTAAGAAGAGCCAGCACCGCCGGAGCAAAAAAACTCAGCCGGCGCCGCCAAACCCCAACTAATCCGCTACCGTCACAACGTTATTGGCAAACGTAATGCGGTTGCCGACATCCGGCACCAACTGAATAGCCGGTACGTTGGCAAGCGTAATCGGATTGACAACAGTGCCCGTCTGCCCGCGCGGCACAGTCCGCACCACTTGGCTCCCCGGCAGCGGCGCGCCAGTCTTGAGGTGGGCATACATCATGTCCATAGCCTGAATGAAATACCGATGCAGCGGCACCAGCCGCGCACCGTACCCCGGAAAACCCAGGAAGGCATCGAAGTGCTGGGCGTTGGTGACCTCGATGTAGGAAAGCTTGCTGGCTTGGCCCTCGGCCATTTTGTTGAGGCCGAAGTAAGGCCGCGAGGTCAGGGCCACCGGCACGAGTGTGTCGGAGCGGCCGTGCACGATCAGGGCCGGTTTGCCTTGCAGGTTGGCGCTGCGCAGCACCTGCTGTATGCCTTCGCGCACGCGCAGGCCTGCGGGGCTGTTGCCGGCCACCAGGGCACGCAGGCACAGTGCGCCTGCGCTGTTGTAGTCCTGAACATTGCCGGCCGAGACCGAGGCCGCGTCGAGCAGCGGGCCGCCCACACTGTTGTTGTTGACGATGGCGATGCCGGCCGTGGGCGGGACGCCGTTGCCGGTGCCGAAGGACGTCGCCAGTGCGGCGGGTGATACCGGCACGGGGACATTCGGCGTGGGTGAGGTCGCCGGGGCGGTGGCGGCGAAGCTGTAGTCGCACACATTGTCTTGCACACCGAAACGGCCATAAGCATTGGCATAGGTCAGCGCGACCGGCAGCGTGGCGAATGAGTAATGCGAGGCTTGCAGGTCGTTGCTTTCGGGTTGCCAGCCGGCGGCGTGCAGCACGGCCATGGCGCCGGCTGCCTGCTCAGCCGTGGTGTTGCCGTTGATGAGGCCCTGGGCCTTGAGCACCGCGCAGCGGTTCGCGGCGATGGCCGGGTTGACGGTGTTGAAGACGTTGGTGGATGGCGAGACCAGCGCGGCGCAGGGCTGCAGCAAATTGGCCAGCGTGATGTAGTCGTACAGCGGCCTGCCGGTGCCGGCCAGCGTGCTGTTGCCGCGCCGCACGCTGAGGCGGTTGTCGGGCACGAGCTGCACCTGCGGCTCGGCGACGGCCACGCCGCTGATCAGCCCGCGCGTATCGAGTTCAGCCGCGGCCAGCGCCGCGCCCGCGCCGTTGGACACGCTGGAGGCAATCACAATCGTGTTGGATGGGTTCAGCGTCCTCAGGCGCGAGCTGCCGTCGTGCGCAACTGCGCCGTAACGTTCGTTCAGCACAAAGTAGGCGAACTCCACGGCTTGCAGCGTGAAGCGGCCCCAGTCTTTTTCGGAGTTCTGCTGCGAATGCGCATGCTTGACGGCAAAACGATTCGGCGTGGCCGCGTTAAAGGCCGTGCGCTCGGCCGTGCTCAGCTGGGCGGTGAAGTTGGAGGCCGCACCGGCCGCCACCGCATCCGCGCGCAAGCCGTTCTGCAAATGCACCGTGTTGTTCTGCAGGTCGTGCATGCCGCTGCCCGTGCCCTTGTCGGTATAGGCCACGGCGCAGCCGTTCTTCAAACCCCATTCGCCCGAAGAACCGATCGCGCCGTAAACACCGCGCGAGCCGCTGGAGGTGCCGGTGACGATGCAGGCATTGGCCGGGTTAAAACTTGCCGGCACCTGCACCATCATGGTCACGTTGTGGCGGCCGCTGCCGTCGTCCGAGTAGGCGATGAACTCGGTGCCCGCGATCTTGCCCTCGCCGGTGGTGGCCACGCCGCGCGCATCCACATTCGGGCCGTAGAGCGTGCCGTAGCCGCCGGCCGGCGAGATGTCGAGGATGGCGCGGTAGTTGTTGTAGATCGCGATGCGCCGCAGCTCGGCCGCCGTCGGGTTCAGCGGGTCCACCGGCTGCGGCGCCGTGCCGCCCAGGCCGGTCTTGCCCAGGCCCGCCGTCAGCAGGTCGTCGTTGCCGCCGTCATACACACCAACGCTGATGGGGCCCAGGTAGGCCGGCTTGGTGTTCTTGGCTTCGCCCGCGCCGCTGCCGCAACCGGCCAGCAAAGCGGCCGCGGTGAGCAGGCCCAGGCCTGTGGTGATGGTGGTGTTTTTCATCTCATCCTCCGTTGATGTTGTCGCGCTTGCAGGTGCGACCATCATCATCGGGTCAAGCGCGCCTGGCTGCGCGCTTTTGGCGATTTGATTTGTAAGGGTTTTGCCTCTGGCTGGGGCTGAGGCAGCGACTTCAAAAAAGCGCGCGGTGCAATCACACGCCGCAGGCCCTCACCCTAACCCTCTCCCAGAGGGAGAGGGGACTTACTCCCTCCCCCGCTGGGGGAGGGCTGGGGTGGGGGCCAGCGGCCGCCGAATCCTACTTCGCGTCGCTGTACACCGTCGCCCGCGACACCCCCATATGCGCCGCCGCGATCTCCGCGCCGCGGCGTATTTCCAGGTAGCCGGCCTTGCGCAGGTCCTGCACCAGCTGCTTGCGGTCCGCCGGCCGCAGCGAGCGCGCGGTCGTCGCGCGCGCGGCGGCGAATTCGTCGATGCACTGGTGGATGCGCTCGGCATTCGACGCGTCCAGCGTCTCGGTCACGGCGCTGCTTTCAATCGCGGTGAACTGTCCCATCGCGGCCTGGAAGCCGTTGAACAGCGTCAGGTCCACATTCAGGCAGATGGCGGCCACATAGTCGCCCGCTTCATTGCGTATGCCCACCGAGGTGCTTTTGACCTTGCGGCCGTCGGCAAACTGGTTGGCGTAGTTGGCGATCACCGCCGGATAGTCCGGGTCCTGGATGCGCGCCAGGCCCAGCTCGGTCGCGGGCTGGCCCACGCGCCGGCCGCTTAAATTGTTTTCAATCGCGAGGATGGCGTTCTTGGGGTGCGTGAGGTCGYGCACCACCACCTCGCAAAAAGGCGCAAAAGTCTTGCCCAGGCCCTCGGCAATGTTCTTGAGCTCGGCGAGCAGGTGCTTGTTGCTGGGCTTGCTGGCGGGCTGGGGGGGCTTGGCGGGTGCTTTGGGCATGGCGGTGGTTTCAAGATTCAGACAAATTGTCTGGTTGCTGATCGTAGCGCAGTGAATGAGTTGGATGCCGGTTGGCCCCCATCCCAACCTTCCCCCAGCGGGGGAAGGAGCAACACCTCTCTGACTCCCTCCCCCGCTGGGGGAGGGTGGGGGTGGGGGCCAGCGGCCATCCAACAAGCACAGCGATACATCACACGCAGCCGGCCCACTCCCCCCAGTGGGGGAAGGAAGCCGGAAGAGTTGTTTGACGATTTATCTAATATTGGATATATTATCTAAAACATAGACGATGATTCAAGCCCCATGCAGGCCCACTACCTAGACCCCCGCACCGGCAAACACTACCCGCTCACTGACCGCCGCTGGCGCTCCGACGCCGGCAATCCGTTGATGCTGAGCGCGCTGCCCGGCATCAGCCGCGACGACATCGACACGCGCGAGCGCTCGCTCTGGCGCTACCGCGCTGCACTGCCGCTGCCAATCGACAGCCGCGCCAGCATGGGCGAAGGCTGCACGCCGCTGGTCGAAAAATCCTGGGGCGGGCTCTCGCCCTTGTTCAAGCTCGAATGGTTTAACCCCACCAGCAGTTTTAAAGACCGCGGCGCCAGCGTGATGGTGTCCTTCCTCCAGCAGCTGGGCATACAGCACATCCTCGAAGACAGCTCAGGCAACGGTGGCGCGGCGATTGCGGCCGCGGGCGCGGCGGCCGGCATGCAGGTCAAGATTCTTGCGCCCAGCTACACGCCGCTGCCCAAAGTCGCGCAGATACGCGCTTTCGGCGCCGAGGTGCAACTCGTCGAAGGCCCGCGCGAGGAATCCGAATACGAGGCGATACGCCAGTCCGACAACATCTTCTACGCCAGCCACAACTGGCACCCCTTCTTTTTGCAAGGCACCAAGTCCATCGCCTATGAACTCTGGGAAGACCTGGGCTTCAAGGCGCCCGACAACATCATCATCCCGGCGGGCGCCGGCAGCAATGTGCTGGGCTGCCACATCGGCTTCAGCGAGCTGCGGGCCTCGGGCCAGATCAGGAAGCTGCCCAAACTCTTCGCGGCCCAGCCGCTCAATTGCTCGCCCATAGACGCGAGCTTCAAGGCCGGCAGCGACGGCCCCGTGGAGCGCGCCGTGAAACCCACGATCGCCGAAGGCACGGCCCTCAAGCGGCCCATACGCCTGCCGGAGCTGCTCAAGGCGATTCGCGAATCGGGCGGTGGCACCGTCGCCCTGACCGAAGCGCAGATCGCCGCGGCCGTGCGCCGCCTGGCCGGCATGGGCCTGTATGCCGAGCCCACCAGTTCCTCGGCCGCCGCGGCGCTCGAAGTCTTGCACGCCTCGGGCGCGATCAAGGCGAATGAAAGCACGGTGGTGCTGCTGACGGGCACGGGGCTCAAGTCCACGCAGTTCATGACGGAGTTGTTTGGCGGCTAGTTTTCCTCTTTTTCCCTCCCCCGCTGGGGGAAGGTGGGGATGGGGGCCGGCGGCGGGTGATGTTGCACCGCGCCTGTTTGAAGGCCGTACTGGCCCCCAAGCAAC
>NZ_JBFUGK010000060.1:0-17842 GCF_056402935.1 Polaromonas sp. P3_B1 | reverse complement strand
GTGGGGGAGGGTGCAAGAGGGTTCGCTCCTTCCCGGCTGGGGGCGGGAGCAAGAACCCTTGCCCGAGCCCGCCGCCTCGCCATCGCTGAAGTAGCGGGTGTTTTCTCATGCTTTTCAGTCCATGACGCACTGCACAGCCTTTGTACATTGAAGCATCGCCATTTCCCTGTGCACAAGGCGCGTGCCCTGCGCGCGATGGCATGAACACCTATGAACACACCCCTGCATGGCGCCGCGGCCTCGTCGGCCGGTCCGGATTTCCTCCTGACGGACCATGATTTTTCGAAAATACGCACGCTGATCCACCAGCGGGCGGGCATTGCCCTGAGCACGCAGAAACGGCAAATGGTCTACAGCCGGCTGGCGCGGCGCCTGCGCGAGCTGCGGCTGACCGAGTTCGCGAGCTACCTGCGCTTTCTGGAGGCTGACCCGCATGGCGACGAGTGGCAGCAGTTCACCAATGCGCTGACCACCAACCTCACGGCCTTTTTCCGTGAGGCCCACCATTTCCCGCTGCTGGCCGAGCATGCCAAAAAATGCGCCCAGCCCATGAGTGTGTGGTGCTCGGCCGCCTCCACGGGCGAGGAGCCCTATTCGATTGCGATGACCTTGATCGAAGCGCTGGGCGATCGCGCCGCCGCGGCGGCCAGCGTGATGGCCACCGACATCGACACCCAGGTGCTGGCCAAGGCCCAGGCCGGCATCTTCACGATGGAGCAGGTCAGCAAGCTCTCGCCGGCGCGGCTCAAGCGCTTTTTCTTGAAGGGCGCGGGCGCGCAGGCCGGCAAGGTGCGCATACGGCCCGAAGTTGCGGCCATGGTGAAGTTCGAGCAGCTCAACCTGCTGGATGCCAGGTGGGCGCTGCGCGAGCCTTTTGACGCGATCTTCTGCCGCAATGTGATGATCTACTTCGACAAACCCACGCAGGGCCGCATCCTGCAGCGCTTTGCGCCGCTGCTGAAGCCGCACGGCCTGTTGTTTGCCGGGCATTCGGAAAACTTTTCTTTCGCCAGCGACATCTTTCGCCTCAGGGGCCAGACGGTGTACGAGAGGGTCGGGGCCTCGCCATGACCACGGCGCACCGGGAGACCCTGGCCACCCACCACTATTTCGACCGTGAATTCAACATCGCGGCGGTCAAGCTGCTGCCGGGCGAATACTTTGTGACCGCCAGCGACATGGTGCTGACCACCGTGCTGGGCTCCTGTGTCTCGGCCTGCGTGCGCGATGCCGTGGCCGGCATAGGCGGCATGAACCATTTCATGCTGCCCGAGGACGCCGAGCCCGGCACCCGCGGCGCGGCGGCCTCCATGCGCTACGGCGCCTATGCGATGGAAATGCTGCTCAACGAACTGTTCAAGGCCGGCGCGCGGCGCGAGCGGCTGGAGGCCAAGGTCTTTGGCGGCGGCGCGGTGCTGGCCAATATGACCTTGCTCAACATCGGCGAACGCAATGCCGATTTTGTGTTGCGCTATTTGCAGATGGAACAGGTGCGGGTGGCGGCGCAGGACTTGCGCGGCAACTACCCGCGGCGCATCAACTACTTCCCGGTGACGGGCAGGGTCACCATGCGCAAGCTGCGCCAGCAGGACGACGTGGCGCTGGTGCGGGACGAGGAGCAGGCGCTGGCCGCGACCTTGCGCAAGCCGGCGCGGCGCGAAGGGGTGGAGATATTCAACAACAGCAACGGCACGGCTGCGGGGGCAGGCGCGGCCGGCAGGAATGCGTGGGCCTTATGAGCGGGAGCGTGGGCATGAACAACAAGATCAAGGTGCTGTGCGTCGACGACTCGGCGCTGATACGCAGCCTGATGACCGAAATCATCAACAGCCAGCCCGACATGGTGGTGGTGGCCACGGCTTCCGACCCGCTGGTCGCGCGCGACCTGGTCAAGCAGCACAACCCCGATGTGATGACGCTGGACGTGGAAATGCCGCGCATGGACGGCCTGGAGTTCCTGGAAAAGCTCATGCGGCTGCGGCCCATGCCGGTGGTGATGGTGTCGTCGCTGACCGAGCGCGGCTCCGAAGCCGCGCTGCGCGCGCTCGAATTGGGTGCGATCGACTTTGTGACCAAGCCGCGCCTGGGCATACGCGACGGCCTGCTGTCTTATACCGATTTGATCGCCGGCAAGATTCGCATTGCGGCCAGTGCCAGGCTGCTGCCGGTGCGGCGCGCGGCGCCTGCCGGCGGCGCGGCCGGTGGTGAGGCACCCCTGCTGCACAGCCCGCTCCTGAGCACCGAAAAACTCATCATCATCGGCGCCTCCACCGGTGGTACCGAGGCCATACGCGAGGTGCTGCAGCCGCTGCCGCCCGACAGCCCGGCCATCCTCGTCGCTCAGCACATGCCGGCGGGGTTTACCCATTCGTTTGCGCAGCGGCTGAACGGCATCTGCCGCATCGCTGTGTCGGAAGCGGTGCACGGCGAGCGCGTGCTGCCCGGCCATGCCTACATCGCGCCGGGCGGTTTTCATCTGTCGCTCACGCGCAGCGGCGCCAACTATGTGGCCCAGGTCGACCAGGAGCCGCCGGTGAACCGGCACCGGCCTTCGGTGGACGTGCTGTTTGATTCGGCCGCGCGCCATGGGGGCAAGAACGCCATCGGCGTGATCCTGACCGGCATGGGGCGCGACGGCGCCGAGGGCCTGATGCGCATGCGCCAGGCCGGCGCCCACACCATCGCGCAGGACGAGGCGAGTTGCGTGGTCTACGGCATGCCGCGCGAGGCCGTGGCGCTGGGCGCGGTGGCCGAGGTGGCACCGCTGCGCGAGATCAGCCAGCGTGTGCTGGCGCACCTGCGCTCTCTCGGGGAGCGCGCCAACCGGGTGTAAGACCTCAAGCTGAACGCCAAACCGGCCGTAAAGCCGGTCGTAAAGGCCATCGTAAAACTGAATGAAAACTGGACAAGAACTGGAGTGAAGTGTGGTTGACAAAAACATCAAGATTCTGGTCGTGGATGACTTCCCGACCATGCGCCGTATCGTGCGCAACCTGCTCAAGGAGCTGGAGTTCGTCAACGTCGACGAGGCCGAGGACGGTGCCGCCGGCCTGGAAAAGGTCAAGACCGGCAGCTACGGCTTTGTGGTCTCGGACTGGAATATGCCCAACATGGACGGCCTGGCCATGCTGCAAGCCATACGCGCCGACCCGCAGTTCGCCAAACTGCCGGTGCTCATGGTGACGGCCGAGGCAAAAAAAGAAAACATCATCGCGGCCGCGCAGGCCGGCGCCAACGGCTATGTGGTCAAGCCCTTCACCGCCGTGACGCTGGAGGAAAAGATCAACAAGATCTTCGAAAAGATCGAGAAGGAAGGTGCCTGACATGGAAGCACACCAAGCCGTAGCATTGCACCCCGCGGCCGCCGGCGATTCGGCCGAGCAGCTGGTCAACCGCATCGGCCATTTGACGCGCCAGATGCGCGAGGGCATGCGCGAACTGGGCCTGGACAAAAGCATTGCCCGCGCGGCCGAGGCGATTCCCGATGCGCGCGACCGCCTGAGCTATGTGGCCCAGATGACCGAACGCGCGGCCGAAAGGGCGCTCAACGCCATCGACGTGGCCCAGCCCATACAGGACAGCCTGGCCAAGCAGGCGGTGGAGCTCGGCAAGCGCTGGGACGGCTGGTTCGCCAGCCCAGTCGAGTTGTCCGATGCGCGCGAGCTGGTGAAAGACACGCGCAGCTACCTGGCCGAAGCGCCGCAGCAGGCCAGCGCCACCAATGCGCAGCTCATGGAGATCATGATGGCCCAGGACTTCCAGGACCTGACCGGCCAGGTCATCAAGAAAATGATGGACGTGATCAAGGACATGGAGACGCAGCTGCTGCAGCTGCTGATCGACAACGCGCCGCCGGACAAGCGCCAGGAAGCGCAGGAGGCGGGCCAGGGTCTGCTCAATGGTCCGCAGATCAAGGTTGGCAATGCGGATGCTGTGGATGGGCAGGGGCAGGTAGACGACCTGCTCGCCAGCCTCGGGTTCTGAGCCGGTTCAGGCGCCGCAGGCCCCCATCCCCACCTTCCCCCAGCGGGGGAAGGAGTAAATACCGTTCTTGCTCCCTCCCTCAGTGGAGAAGGAGTAAATACCGTTCTTGCTCCCTCCCTCAGTGGAGAAGGAGTAAATATCGCTCTTGCTCCCTCCCTCAGTGGAGAAGGAGTAAATATCGCTCTTGCTCCCTCCCCCGCTGGGGGAGGGCAGGGGTGGGGGCCAGCGGCCCTGAAACACCCCCGCCTTTCCCCGCATGCACTTCCCCCTTATTGCCTGAAGAACAGCCCGATACAGGGCCTGTTTCGCAGATCGGTTTCAGGCCTGCGCTTCAATAATTCTGATGACGAGGTGCCTCTTGCGCCTCGCTCTGCGGAGTGCTGATGGCGGAAGAAAGTGAGCTCGAAAAGACCGAACCGGCCTCGCCGCGCCGCCTGGAAAAGGCACGCGAAGAAGGCCAGGTGGCGCGGTCGCGCGAGCTGGTCACCTTTGTCATGCTCAGCACCGGTGTGGCCGGCCTGTGGATGCTGGGCGAGATGATGGGCGGGCACTTCAACAGCGCGCTGCGAAACGGCCTGCAGTTCGAGCGTGCCTCGGCTTTTGATCCCTCGCACATGATGAACCAGGCCGGCACCGCCGTGCTGCACGCCATGCAGGCGCTGCTGCCGGTGCTGCTGATGATGCTGGTGGCCGCGCTGGTCGCGCCCATGTTGCTGGGCGGCTGGTTGCTGTCGGGCAAATCGCTGGCGCCGAATTTTTCCAAGCTCAACCCGGTTGCCGGCATAGGCCGCATGTTCTCGGTCGAATCGCTGGCCGAACTCGTCAAGACTTTGCTCAAGTCGGCGCTGGTGGGCGGCGTCGCCTGGTGGGTGATCGCGGACGACCTGGGCGCCATCATGGGCCTGATGCGTGAGCCCTCGCATGCCGCGCTGCCGCACACCCTGCACCTGGTGGCGGGCAGCTGCGCGCTGATCATCGCCTCGCTGCTGCTGGTGGCCGGCATCGACGTGCCTTACCAGCTCTGGAGCCACGCGCGCAAGCTGCGCATGTCGCGCGAAGACCTGCGCCAGGAGAACAAGGAAAGCGAGGGCGACCCGCACATCAAGGCGCAGATACGCCGGCAGCAGCAACAGATGGCCAAGCGCCGCATGATGGCCGAGGTGCCCAAGGCCGACATCGTCGTGACCAACCCGACGCACTTCGCGGTCGCCCTCAAGTACATCGACAAGGACATGCGCGCGCCGCGTGTCATCGCCAAAGGCACAGACCTGGTGGCCCTGCGCATACGCGCCATGGCCGAGGAACACAAGATCCCGGTGCTGGAAGCGCCGCCGCTGACGCGCGCGCTGTATCGCCACACCAAGCTCGGTGACGAGATCCCCGCGGCGCTGTATTCGGCGGTGGCCGAGGTGCTGGCCTGGGCCTACCAGCTGCGCCGCGCGGCCGAGGGCGGCGTGGCGCCGCCGCGCGCGCCGCGCGACCTGCCGGTGCCTGAGTCGCTGGACCCACATGCCCCCCTTGCCTCCCTTGCCCCGGCAGGAGCCGCCGCATGACGCTGGTCGACGACCTGATGCGCCTGCCGCGCCAGATGATGGCCGGCGGCAAAGGCAAGGGCCTGGCCGGCCCGGTGCTCATCATCCTGATCCTCAGCATGATGGTGCTGCCGCTGCCGCCGTTTTTGCTGGACCTGCTGTTCACCTTCAACATCGCGCTGTCCATCATGGTGCTGCTGGTCAGCATGTACACCATGAAGGCGCTGGACTTCGCGGCCTTCCCGGCCGTGCTGCTGTTCACCACGCTGCTGCGCCTGTCGCTCAACGTCGCCTCCACGCGCGTGGTGCTGATGGAAGGCCACACCGGACCCGACGCGGCCGGCAAGGTGATCGAGGCTTTCGGCCATTTCCTGGTGGGCGGCAACTTCGCGGTCGGCGTGATGGTTTTCATCATCCTGGTGGTGATCAACTTCATGGTCATCACCAAGGGCGCGGGCCGCATCGCCGAGGTGGGTGCGCGCTTCACGCTGGACGCGATGCCGGGCAAGCAGATGGCGATCGACGCCGACCTCAATGCCGGCTTGATCGGCGAGGACGTGGCGCGCAAGCGCCGCGCCGAAGTGGCGCAGGAAGCCGACTTCTACGGATCCATGGACGGCGCCAGCAAGTTTGTGCGCGGCGACGCCGTGGCCGGTCTGCTGATCCTGGTGATCAACATCATCGGCGGGCTCATCGTCGGCATGGCCCAGCACGGCCTGGATTTTTCGCAGGCGGCCACGAGCTACACCTTGCTGGCGATCGGCGACGGCCTGGTCGCGCAGATCCCGGCACTGGTGATCTCCACGGCGGCCGGTGTCATCGTCTCGCGCGTCACCACCGACGAGGACGTGGGCGGCCAGCTCACGGGCCAGCTCTTCGCGAATCCGCAGGTGCTGTTCCTGACGGCCGGCGTCATAGGCCTGATGGGTCTGATCCCCGGCATGCCCAATATCGCGTTTCTGATCATCGCGGGCGGCCTGGTCTGGCTGGGGCGGCGCATTGCGCGGCGCGGCGCTGCGGGCGCGGCCGCAGCGGCGCAAGCCCCACCGCCACCGGCCCCGGCCGAATCGCAGGAGGCCAGTTGGGACGACGTGGCCCTGGTGGATCCGCTGGGGCTGGAAGTCGGCTACCGGCTGATCTCGCTGGTCGACAAAAGCCAGAACGGCGAGCTGCTGGGCCGCATCAAAAGCATACGCAAGAAGTTCGCGCAGGACATCGGTTTCCTGGTGCCGGTGGTCCACATCCGCGACAACCTGGAGATCAAGCCCAACGCCTATGTGCTCAAGCTCAAGGGCGTGCAGATCGGCGAGGGCGAGGCCTTTCCCGGCCAGTGGATGGCCATCAACCCGGGCCAGGTCAGCGCAAGCCTGCCGGGCACGCAGACCAAGGACCCGGCTTTCGGCCTGCCCGCGACCTGGATAGACAGCGGCCTGCGCGAGCAGGCGCAGATCTACGGCTACACCGTGGTCGACGCCAGCACCGTGGTGGCCACGCATTTAAACCACCTCATCCACGCGCATGCGGCCGAGCTGCTGGGCCGGCAGGAGGTGCAGCAGCTGCTGGACCGCATCGGCAAGGAGTCGCCCATGCTGGTGCAGGACCTGGTGCCCAAGACGCTCTCGCTCACCACGCTGCAGAAAGTGCTGCAAAACCTGCTCGAGGAAAACGTGCCGATACGCGATATGCGCACCATCCTCGACGTGCTGGCCGAGCACGGGCCCACGGTGACCGACACCACCGAACTGAGCTCGCTGATACGGCTGGCGCTGTCGCGCGCCATCGTGCAGCAGATCTTCCCGGGCAACGAAGCCCTGCAGGTGATAGGCCTGGACAGCGCGCTGGACCGTGTGCTGCTGCAGGCCCTGGCCAACAGCGCCGGCCTGGAGCCGGGCCTGGCCGACAGGCTGCTGCGCGAAGCCCAGCAGGCCATGGACCGCCAGGCCGGGCTGGGCCTGGCGCCGGTGCTGGTGGTGCAGCACCCGCTGCGCGTGCTGCTGGCGCGCTTCCTTCGCCGCAGCCTGCCGCAGCTCAAGGTGCTGTCGCACGCTGAGATACCCGACACCCGCACCATCCAGGTGACCGCCACGATTGGAGCCACGACGTGAACAGCCGCAGCAGCAACGCCACCGAACAGACCTGCCGGATCGTCGCGCCTTCGAGCCGCGAGGCCTTGCGCCTGGTGCGCGAAAAACTGGGCCCCGATGCGGTGGTGCTTTCGAACCGCGTGACGGTCGATGGCGTGGAAGTCGTCGCGGCGCTCGAGGAGTTTGCCGCCACCTCCCTACCCGAACCCGCGCCGGCTGTGGTGGCCACGCCCGCCCCGGTCGAAAGCGACCCCGTGTTGCGCGAAATCCATTCCATGCGCGGCATGATCGAAGAGCAACTCGCCGGCATGGCATGGAACGACAAGCAGCGTCGCGACCCGGTGCGCGGCCATTTGCTGCGCACCCTGCTGGGCGCGGGTTTCAGCGCACGCCTGGCCAAGGACATCCTGCAGGACCTGCCCACGGGCCAGGGCCAGGCGCAGGGCATGGACTATGCGAAGGCCGAGCTCGCGCGCCGCATGCCGCTGCTCGAGGACGAAGGCGCGCTGTTGGACGAGGGCGGCGTCTATGCGCTGATGGGCCCGACCGGCGTGGGCAAGACCACCACCACGGCCAAGCTCGCGGCGCGCTGCGTGATGCGCTTCGGCGCCGACAAGCTGGCGCTGGTCACCACCGACAGCTACCGCATAGGTGCGTACGAGCAGTTGCGCATCTACGGCCAGATCCTGGGCGTGTCGGTGCATGCGGTGAAAGACGCGGCCGACCTGGACCGGGTGCTGGCCGGCCTGCGCGACAAGCACATGGTGCTGATAGACACCGTGGGCATGAGCCAGCGCGACCGCGCGGTGGCCGGGCAGATCGCCATGCTGTGCGGCGCGAGCCGGCCCGTCAAGCGGCTGCTGCTGCTCAATGCCTCCAGCCACGGCGACACCTTGAACGAAGTGGTGCAGGCCTACCGCCACGGCGAGAAGGCCGATGGCGCAACGGATGGGCAGTGGGACCTCGCGGGCTGCATCTTCACCAAGGTCGACGAGGCCACGCACCCCGGCGCGCTGATCGACATGGCGATACGCCACCAGCTGCCGGTGCATTACATCTCCAGCGGCCAGCAGGTGCCCGAGCACCTGGCGCCGGCTGACGGCCAGGCCCTGGTCGACAGCGTGTTCCAGGCCCGAAGCCGCAGCGCGCTGTTTGTGCCCGGCGAGTCCGACCTGGAAGACAAACCCGCGGCAGGCGGCGATGAGGCGCAGGCCGCCAGCGAGCGCCTGCGCGCGCAATGCCGGCAACTGATCAATGCCTTGACGCACAACGCGCAGGCGCTGGCCGCCAACGCGGCAGCGCTGTCGCAGGGCGGCATAGGTTTTGAGGAAACGCGTGCGCTGTGGCGCCGGCTTTGCGACCCCGCAGGTGCCGGCGACGCGCAGAGTGTCTCGCAGATGCTGCTGTCCCAGGCGATTGAGGGCAGTGCCGCGCTGTGCGGCGACCATGTGCTGGCCGTGGCCGGTGAGGCGCGCGGGAGCGAAGCAGCGCCAGGGCTGGGCAGCACGCTGCTGCTGTCGGACCGCACGGGCAAGGTGTTTGCGGTGCCACTGCAGGGCGATGCGGATTCTGCGCAGCCCGCCGGCTGGGCGCTGCAGCCCGCGCTCGGCAAAACCGTGGTCCACCTGTTCGCGCAGGTGCCCGAGGCCGGTTTGATCCGGCAGTGGCAAGCCGAGGGGCGCGCCTGGGCGGCGGCCGGCGGCTCGGCCATGCGCATGGTTGACCCGGAGACCGGCGCGCGCGGCACACTGGGCCGCTTGGCTGCGGGCCTGGATTTCGGCCCGGCCCAGCCCGTGGTGTATCGCAAGAAGGCGGCCCTGATGTCGGTGGCCGAGGCGCGTGTCAGCCTGCGGCCCGAACTGGGTGAGATGGCCCCCGGCACGCAGCCGCCCTTGCCGGTGCTGCGCTGCGTGGTCAGGCGCATGGTCGATGCGCACAGCGGCAAGCTGCTGGCGCACAGCTACGTGCTGGCCGGCGAGGGCCTGCGCGTCCCGGCCCACAGCCTGGCGCAGTGGCCCAGCTGGCGCAGCGCCGCCGAACCGTATTTCAAACTGCTGGGCCAGGGCTTCAGCCAGCTCGATGCGGCTGCTGCACCCGCGCGCCGGCTGATTGCCGGCCGCGCCTGCGCCACCGTCTTTTTGCTGCAGGGCCTGCGGGACGCCTGGGCCGATACGGCACGCGCGGCGCTCGCGCAACTGGCGGGGCGCGCGCCGAAAGCGGGCCGGCCCGTGCCGGCCGCCGTACTGCTCGAAGGCCTGGGCAAGCTGCTGGTGTTGCTCGACGCGCTGGAGACGGAAGGCATGGCCGCGCCGTCCCCCGCGCACCTGCCCGCCGCGCGCGGCTGAGGATGAAACCGTGAAGACACCGGGCAGCGACCAGGCCGACGGGCTCAGGCGCCTCATGGCGAACAGCCCGGGCCGGCTGCTGGCTTTTGTGGGCGGCGCGCCCGGCGTGGGCGTGAGCAGCATCACCATGAACATCGCGGCGGCGCTGGCCCGGCTGGGCCAGGACGTTCGCCTGCACGATGAGCGCGGCGATGCGCCGCAAGCGTATGCGCGCAGCCAGGGCCGGCTGGTGCTGGTGGATGCGCGGCTGGACGGCGAGGGCCTGCTCTCGCCGCTGGCGGCCCGGGCCGACGACGTGGTGGTGCTGCTGCGGCCGCAGGTGGAAGCCATCACGGCCGCCTATGCCTGCATCAAGCGGCTGCAGCAGGCGCACGCGCTGCAGCGCATGCGCGTGCTGGTCAACCATGCGATGGATGAGGGTGATGCCGCCCGCATCTTGGCCAACCTGGCCAGCGTCGCGCGCGGCTACCTCGGGCTGGCGCTGGAGCCGGCCGGCTGCATACGCGAGGACGTGCAGCTGGCGCAGGCGCGCTGGCTCAACATGAGCGTGGTGCAAGCCTTCCCGGGCAGCCCGGCCGCGCTGGACGTCGATGCGCTTGCCGCCGATTTGCTGCGCTGGCCGGTGCCTTCGGAACGCCAGGAATCACCTTCGGGGCCTGCGCCCCGGGAGCGGTCCCCGGCGGTGTCCCGCGCCGCCGCCTGATCTCTCTACCGTTCAAGAAGCAGGAGGAATCCTTCCATGTACACCCCCCAGGGAAAGATGGCCCAGTCCGCGCCGGAACTGCTGGCCCAGCACGCGCCGCTGGTGCGCAGGCTGGCGCTGCAGCTGATCGCCAGGCTGCCGGCCAGTGTGGAGCTGGACGACCTGATTCAGGTCGGCATGATGGGCCTGCTGGACGCCGCCGAAAAATACCAGGACGACCAGGGCGCGAAGTTTGAAACCTACGCGAGCCAGCGCATACGCGGCGCCATGCTCGACGAGCTGCGCGCCAACGACTGGGTGTCGCGCGGCCTGCGCAAGTCCTCGCGCAGCGTGTCCATGGCGGTGCGCGCGCAGGAGCAGAAGCTGGGCCGCGCGCCCAGCGAAAGCGAAATCGCCCAGGCCATGGAGCTGCCCCTGGCGGCCTACCAGCAACTGCTGCAGGAGATACACGGCTGCCAGCTTGTGTATTACGAAGACTTTGAGCGCGGCGACAGCGAGAACGGCGAGAGCAGTTTTCTGGACCGGCAAGACCACGGCGACCGCGTGCTGGCCGACGAGCCGCTCACGCAGCTGCTGCAGGGCGACTTCCGGCGGCAACTCATCGCCGCCATCGGTGAACTGCCCGAGCGCGAGCAGTTGCTGCTGAGCCTTTATTACGACGAAGAGCTGAACCTGCGCGAGATAGGCGCGGTGCTCGACGTGACCCAGTCACGCGTCTGCCAGCTGCACAGCCAGGCCATCAGCCGGCTGCGCGCCGGCCTGGCGGAGGTGCTGGGGTTGGAGGTGGCGCCGCGCAAGCCCGCAGCGGCGCCGGCTGCCGCCCGCCCCCGGGTTGCGAGGGTTATGTTGTGAGGTGTCTGCTCTTGCCCTCTGCATGGGCTTGCTGGCCGGGGGTTGCCCGGCGGCAAGTAACTTTCTTTTGCTTCGCCAAAAGAAAGTCACCAAAGAAAAGGCGACCCGCAGTCTGGGTCCCCTGCGCTGCGCTACGGGGCAACCTGCGGTGCTCGAGCCAAGCGGGGTCAAAAACAACTCGCCTGCGGCTCAAACACGTTTTTGCCCTGATCCGCTTGTCTCTGCGCTCCTCGGCCCAGCCAGGACGGGGCAATCGGGAGCGGGGACAAAAAACAAGGACACGCCGTGGCGTGTCCTTGTTTGGGTATTCGGGGTTCTGTCTTCGGCTGTTTGGCTGTTGGTAGTCGGGCCCCTTGTGTATGCGCCGAGGAGCGCAGGTCCAGACGGATAAGGGCAAAAACGTGTTTGAGCGCAGCGAGTTGTTTTTGACCCCGTCTGGGCCGAGCACCGCAGGCTGCCCCGTAGCGCAGCGGAGGGGACGCAGACACCAGGGTCGCCTTTTCTTTTGCTTACTTTTCTTTTGGCGAAGCAAAAGAAAAGTGAGTTGCCGCCGGGCAACCCCCGGCCAGCAGAACCAAGAAGAGGGCGGTGAAGGGAGGAAGGAGGAGAGGGGAGAGCACGCTCAGCCGGCGCAAGACCCGGCCCCCAAACTTAAGTTTTCATCAGGCCAGTCGATAGATGAACGATAGATAAAAGATAGATAAAGACATCCATTCATTCCAAAGGAATCCGTATGCACGAAACAAACAGCAGCCCCGCCGCAGCCGGTAAATCACTCGAATTCCTGGCCTTCAGGCTGGGCCGGGAAGAGTACGGCGTGGACATCCAGAGAGTGCAGGAGCTGCGCGGCTACGACACGGTCACGCGCATCGCCAATGCGCCCGAACACATCAAGGGCGTGGTCAACCTGCGCGGCATCATCGTGCCGATTGTGGACATGCGCATCAAGTTCAATCTCGGCACGCCCAGCTACGACCAGTTCACCGTGGTGATCATCCTGAACATCGCCAGCCGGGTGATGGGCATGGTGGTGGACAGTGTGTCGGACGTGATCACGCTGGAATCCGACCAGGTCAGGCCCGCACCCGAAATGGGCGCGCTGCTGGACACCGAATACCTCATTGGCCTGGGCACGCTGGACGAGCGCATGCTCATCCTGGTCGACATCGACAAGCTCATGTCCAGCAGCGACATGGCCCTGATCAACACCGCCGCCGCGCAATAAGCGGCCGTCCCCTATTTGTTCTGGAGTTTTCATCATGTTCTTAGGCAATATCTCCATCGGCAAGCGTCTGGCCGCCGTGGTCGGCCTCATTCTTGCGCTGTTTGTGACGAGCAGCGTGCTCGCGGTCTTCAAGCTCAGCCAGCTGGGCGAGGAAATCAAGACCATGGTCGAGAAAAATGTGAAGACCGAGCGGGCCGGTTCCGACTGGCTGCGCCACACCACCGCGGGCATACAGCGCGCCGCGGCCATCGCCAAGAGCAGCGACGCCAGCCTGATTCCGTATTTCGCGCCGGCGTCCGAAACCTCGATCAAGAACACCAATGAGCTGCAGAAATTCCTGGAGCAGCAGATGGACACGCCCGAGAAAAAGCAGCTGTTCGACAAGGTGGGCGAGCTGCGCAAGATCTACCTGGCCGCACGCGAGGACGTCAGCAAGGCCAAGCAGGCGGGGGACCTTGAAGGCGCGAACCGCGTTTTTACCGAGCGCTTTGAGCCCACCTCGCGCGCCTACCTGGCCGGCGTGCAGAAAATGGTCGACACCGAACGCCAGCTGCTCGACGAAGCCGCGCAGCGCAGCGAGGACTTGCGCGCGAGGATCAGCCTGCTGCTGGTCGTCTGCAGCGTGTTCTCGCTGGGCCTGGGCGCCTTGCTGGCCTGGCTGCTGGCGCGCAGCATCACCCGGCCCCTGTCGCATGCGGTGCAGGTGGCACGCGCGGTCGCGTCGGGCGACCTGACCAGCCGGATTGAGGTGGAGAGCCAGGACGAAACCGGCCAGCTCATGCAGGCGCTGAAAGACATGAACGACAGCCTGGTGGGCATCGTCGGCAATGTGCGCAGCGGCACGGACACGATTGCCACGGCCAGCAGCGAGATCGCGGCAGGCAACCATGATTTGTCGTCACGCACCGAACAGCAGGCGAGTTCGCTCGAAGAAACCGCTGCTTCCATGGAAGAGCTGACCTCCACCGTCAAACAGAATGCCGACAACGCACGCCAGGCCAACCAGCTGGCGGTGTCCGCGTCCAGCGTTGCAGTCAAGGGCGGCAGCGTGGTGGCCGAAGTGGTGGGAACCATGGGCGCGATCAATGCGTCCTCGCGCAAGATTGTGGACATCATTGGCGTGATTGACGGCATTGCCTTCCAGACCAATATCCTGGCGCTCAATGCCGCCGTGGAAGCCGCGCGTGCCGGCGAACAGGGCAGRGGCTTTGCSGTSGTKGCCGCYGAAGTKCGCAACCTGGCCCAGCGCAGTGCCGCAGCCGCTAAAGAGATCAAGACCTTGATCGAYGATTCGGTGAGCAAGGTCGARGAGGGCAGCAGCCAGGTCGCCGAAGCCGGCAAGACCATGGACGAGATTGTCGACAGCGTYAAACGCGTGACCGACATCATGGCCGAGATCACCGCGGCCAGCCAAGAGCAGACCTCGGGCATCGAGCAGATCAACCAGGCGATCACGCAGATGGACCAGGTGACCCAGCAGAATGCGGCGCTGGTGGAGCAAGCGGCCGCTGCGGCTTTGTCGTTGCAGGAGCAGGCCAGCGGTTTGTCGCAGGCTGTCAGCGTGTTCAAGGTCGAGGGCGGCCATGTTGCCCAGGCGTACCACCGCCCCGCGCCAAGCCGGCCGGCCGCTACACCGAAACAACCGCCCCAGGCGCGGCAGGCGATTGCGGGGGCGCGCAAACCTGCGGTTGCAGGCGGCGAACTGGCGGTCGCGGGCGGCGGGAACTGGGAAAATTTTTAAGCCGGGTCTTGCTCCGGCTTGCGCGCTCTTCCCCTTCCTCCTTCTCCTCTCTTCGTCTTTTTGCTTACTCTGCTGAGGCTTGTTGGCCGGGGGTAGCCCGGCGGCTACTCACTTTTATCGAAACCCGCAAAGCGGGTTTTCTTTTGTTCGCCAAAAGGCGCGCTACGCGCGCGGGGTTTGCTCACTTCGCGCAGCGAAGTTACGCAAACACCAAAAGTAAGCAAAAGAAAAGGCGACCCTGGTGTCTGCGTCCCCTTCGCTTCGCTACGGGGCAGCCTGCGGTGCTCGGTCCAGACGGGGTCAAAAACAACTCGCTTCGCTCAGACACGTTTTTGCCCTTATCCGTCTGGACCTGCGCTCCTCGGCGCAGACACAAGGGGCCCGACTACCAACAGCCAACAGCCGAAGGCAGAACCCCGAATACCTAAACCACAAGGACACGCCATGGCGTGTCCTTGTTTGTATTGGTCTTCTTTGTTTTTTGTCTCCGCTCCCGATTGCCCCGTCTTGGCTGGGCCGAGGAGCGCAGAGACAAGCGGATCAGGGCAAAAACGTGTCTGAGCGAAGCGAGTTGTTTTTGACCCCGCTTGGCTCGAGCACCGCAGGTTGCCCCGTAGCGCAGCGGAGGGGACCCAGACTGCGGGTCGCCTTTTCTTTGGTGACTTTCTTTTGGCGAAGCAAAAGAAAGTTACTGGCCGCCGGGCCACCCCCGGCCAGCAACTCTCAGCAGAGGGCGATGAAGGGAGGAAGGAAGAGAGGGGAGAGCGCGCACAGCCGGAGCAAGACCCGGCTCACCCCCCCAACCTTAAGTTTTCACCACAAGCGGCCGATACACCTCATACAGACATCCCCATCGAGTCCAAGGAATCCGTATGCCCGAAACAAACAGCAGCCCCGCCGCAGCCGGTAAATCACTCGAATTCCTGGCCTTCAGGCTGGGTCAGGAAGAGTACGGCGTGGACATCCAGAAAGTGCAGGAGCTGCGCGGTTACGACACGGTGACGCGCATCGCCAATGCGCCCGAACACATCAAGGGCGTGGTCAACCTGCGCGGCATCATCGTGCCGATTGTGGACATGCGCATCAAGTTCAATCTCGGCACGCCCAGCTACGACCAGTTCACCGTGGTCATCATTTTGAACATCGCCAGCCGGGTGATGGGCATGGTGGTGGACAGCGTCTCGGACGTGATCACGCTGGAATCCGACCAGGTCAGGCCCGCGCCCGAGATGGGCGCGCTGCTGGACACCGAATACCTCATAGGCCTGGGCACGCTGGACGAGCGCATGCTCATCCTCGTTGATATCGACAAGCTCATGTCCAGCAGCGACATGGCGCTGATAGAGCGCGCCACCGCCTGATTCCCCGGCCCGGCCCATCCTTCGCTTTTTGAAAGTTCTCCCATGACACTCAACAACATCAAGGTCGGCAGCCGCCTTGCGCTGGCTTTCGGCCTGATCCTTTTCATCATGGCGGTGATTTCCGCCACCGGCGTCTGGCGCCTGCAGGGCCTGGCCGACACGACCCACCGCCTCGGCACCGTCGACAACGAGCAACTCAGGATGGCGGTGCAATGGCGCCAGACCATTGACCTCAACTGGGTGCGCACCCGCGCCTCCATCCTGGACGCGGACACCAGCCGCATCCCCATGTGGCAGGCCGACATGGACAAGACTTCGGAAATCTCGAATGCCTCGCGCAAGCGGCTGGTCGAGCTGGTCCAGACTGAAGAGGGTAAAAAGCTCCTGGCCAGCATCGACGCCGCGCGCGAAGCCTACCGAACGCCGCGCTCGGCCGTGCTCAAGCGGCGGCATGCCGGCGAGGACGTCACCGCCGTACTGGAGCGCGAGCTCAAGCCGCTGGCCGAAGCCTACAGCGAGAGCATCCACCAGCTGGAGGAGCACCAGCAAAACCTGTACGACGAGGCGCTGCTGAACGCCGAGAAGAACGCGGACCAGGGCAAATGGATACTGGTGGTGGGCGCTGTGCTGGCCTTGCTGCTGGGCACTGCATCGGCGGTTGTGCTGACGCGTTCCATCACCCGGCCTTTGCGGCAGGCGGCCCGCAGCGCGCGCTTCATCGCCGACGGCGACCTGACCCAGCCCGTCCACAGCGAGGGCCGTGATGAAGCGGCCGAACTGCTGCAGGCCCTGAAGACCATGCAGGACAACCTGGTGGGTATCGTCGGCAATGTGCGCAGCGGCACGGACACGATTGCCACGGCCAGCAGCGAGATCGCGGCGGGCAACCATGATTTGTCATCGCGCACCGAGCAGCAGGCGAGTTCGCTGGAAGAGACGGCGGCCTCGATGGAGGAATTGACTTCCACGGTTAAACAGAATGCCGACAATGCCCGCCAGGCCAACCAGCTGGCGGTGTCCGCGTCCAGTGTCGCGGTCAAGGGTGGCAGCGTGGTCGCTGAAGTGGTCGGCACCATGGGCGCGATCAATGCGTCGTCGCGCAAGATTGTGGACATCATCGGTGTGATTGACGGCATTGCGTTTCAAACCAATATCCTGGCTTTGAACGCCGCTGTTGAAGCGGCAAGAGCCGGTGAACAGGGCCGAGGCTTTGCCGTCGTTGCCGCCGAAGTGCGCAACCTGGCCCAGCGCAGTGCTGCGGCCGCCAAGGAAATCAAAACCCTCATTGGCGACTCGGTGGACAAAGTCGAAGAAGGCAGCAAGCAGGTCGCCGAAGCCGGAAAGACCATGGACGAGATTGTCGACAGCGTCAAACGTGTGACCGACATCATGGCCGAGATCACCGCGGCCAGCCAGGAACAGACCTCCGGCATTGAGCAGATCAACCAGGCGATCACGCAGATGGACCAGGTCACGCAGCAGAACGCGGCACTCGTTGAGCAGGCGGCCGCCGCGGCGTCCTCCTTGCAAGAGCAGGCCAGCGGCCTGTCGCAGGTGGTGAGTGTGTTCAAGGTGAGCGGCGGGCATGCGCCGGCTGCGCAACATCAACGCGCCCATGTGGCCCGGCCCGCGACGCCCAAACAGCCGCCGCAAGTGCGCGAGGCGATTGCCGCGCCGCGCAGGCCGGCAGCTCCTGCGGGTGAGCTGGCCGTGGCCGGCGGCAACTGGGAAACGTTTTAGCCGGGTCTTGCGCCGGCGGGCGCGCCTCGGTTCTCTTATCTCCTCTGTTCTCTTGCTGAGTACGGCTGGCCGGGACTCGCCCCGGCGGGCGAGGCACTTTTCTTTGCTTCGCCAAAGAAAAGTACCCAAAAGAAAGGCGACCCGCAGTCTGGGTCCCTCCGCTTCGCTGCGGGCAACCTGCGGTGCTCGAGCCAAGCGGGGTCAAAAACAACTCGCCTGCGGCTCAAACACGTTTTTGCCCTGATCCGCTTGTCTCTGCGCTCCTCGGCCCAGCC
>NZ_JBFUGK010000059.1:0-18411 GCF_056402935.1 Polaromonas sp. P3_B1 | reverse complement strand
AGCGAAGCGAAGGGACCCAGACTGCGGGTCGCCTTTTCTTTGGTGACTTTCTTTTGGCGAAGCAAAAGAAAGTTACTGGCCGCCGGGCCACTCCCGGCCAGCAGAACTAAGAAGAGGAAGGAGGAGGATGAGGAGGCAGAGAGCGCGCCCGCCGGAGCAAGACCCGGCAAAAAACTCAGTGCCGGAAATGCCGCACGCCCGTCAGCACCATCACCACCTCGCGCTCATCGGCTGCCGCGATGACTTCATCATCCCGCATACTCCCGCCGGGCTGGATCACGCAGGTCGCACCGGCATCCACCACCACATCGAGGCCGTCGCGGAAGGGGAAGAAGGCATCGCTTGCGACCGCTGAGCCCTGCAGGGTCAGGCCGCCGTTGGCGGCCTTGATGGAGGCGATGCGGGCCGAGTCGATGCGGCTCATCTGGCCCGCCCCCACACCCAGCGTCATGCCGTCGGCACAAAACACGATGGCATTGGACTTGACGTATTTCGCAACCTTCCAGGCGAACAGCATGTCGTGCAACTGCTCCTGCGTGGGCTGCAGCTTGCTGACGACCTTGAGGTCGCCAATCGCCAGTTCGTGGTTGTCGGCGGTCTGCATCAGCAGGCCCGAACCGACGCGCTTGACGTCCATCAGGTTGCGGCCCTGTTTCCAGGCGGTGTCGCCGCCGGGCGGCAGGTCGATCTGCAGGATGCGCACGTTGACCTTGCTCTTGAAGATTTCCAGCGCTTCGGGCGTGAAGGCCGGCGCCATCAGCACTTCAACAAATTGCTTGGAGATTTGTTGCGCGGCGCGTTCGTCGAGCGGGCAGTTCAGGGCGATGATGCCGCCGAAGGCCGAGGTCGGGTCGGTCTTGAAAGCCTTGCTGTAGGCCTCCAGGCCGTCCTTGCCCACGGCCACGCCGCAGGGGTTGGCGTGCTTGACGATCACGCAGGCGGCGCCGTCCTTGATGAGGTCGAAGCTCTTGACGCATTCCCAGGCGGCGTCGGCATCGGCGATATTGTTGTAGGAGAGCTCCTTGCCCTGCAGCTGTTTGGCGGTGACCAGCGAGCCGGGCGCGGGATACAGGTCGCGGTACAGCGCCGCCTGCTGGTGCGAGTTTTCGCCGTAGCGCAGATCCTGCACCTTGATGAAGCGGCCGTTGGCCTGACCGGGGAACATGCCGTGGCTACCGTCGGCCTGGATGCCGGAGAGGTAGTCGCTGATGGCGCCGTCGTACTGGCTGATGCGGTTGAACGCGGCCACCGACAGGGCGAATTTGGTCTTGTCGCTGAGCTTGCCGCCGGCTTTCAGTTCGACGAGCACGCCAGCGTACTGTGATGCGTCGGTCAGCACGCCGACATCCTTCCAGTTCTTGGCGGCGGAGCGCACCATGGCCGGGCCGCCGATGTCGATGTTTTCAATCGCGTCTTCCAGCGTGCAGCCGGGCTTGGCCACGGTGGCTTCAAAGGGGTAGAGGTTGACCACCAGCAGGTCTATGGTGTCTATGCCGTGGGTGCTCAGCGCCGCCATGTGCTCGGGCACATCGCGCCGGGCCAGCAGGCCGCCGTGGATCTTGGGGTGCAGGGTCTTGACGCGGCCATCCAGCATTTCGGGAAAGCCGGTGTGGTCGGCGACCTCGGTCACCGGCAGGCCGGCGTCGGCCAGCAGCTTGGCCGTGCCGCCGGTGGACAGCAGCTTGATGCCCAGTGCGTGCAGCGCCTGCGCGAATTCGAGGATGCCGGTTTTGTCGGAAACGGAAATCAGTGCGTTCATGGTGGTGTCTTCAAAAGGAAACGTAGCGAAGGTCCGGCGATGCCTGAATCGCTGGACTGGGGATTTTTATTTGATGAGCTTGTGCTCGACCAGTTTCTTGCGCAGGGTATTGCGATTCAGGCCCAGCCACTCGGCGGCGCGCGATTGGTTTTGTTCGGCGTGTTGCATGACGACCTCCAGCAGCGGTTTTTCCACCACCTTGACCATCATGTCGTACATGCCGTCGGGCTCGGTGCCGCGCAGGTCCTTGAAATAGCCTTCCAGGCTGGCCCGTACGCACTCTTCGATATGTTTTTTGCTCATGCAGCAGCTTCTTCCTGATTTTTATCTTTATTCGCCCGTGCCTGCCCTGGCACGCCCTCACTCTCAGCTCCGGCGGCAGCGGCCGGAATCCGGTCCATCTGCGCGCCCAACCCCTCAAAAAATCCGCTGACCGCGCGCAACTGGGCGTCGCAGTCTTCCAGCAAATTCATGCTCGCCCGAAAAGCCTCGCCGCCGGGCAAGGCCTTCACGTACCAGCCGATGTGCTTGCGCGCGGTGCGCACGCCGGTGAACTCACCGTACAGGTCGTAATGGTCGCGCAGGTGGTCAACCAGCAGGCGTTCGACTTCGGCCACCAGAGGCGGCGCAAGATGCGTGCCCGTGGCCAGGAAGTGCGCCACTTCGCGAAAAATCCAGGGACGGCCCTGGGCCGCGCGGCCAATCATCACGGCGTCGGCGCCGGTATACGCCAGCACGTCGCGCGCTTTCTCGGGGCTGTGGATGTCGCCGTTGGCCACCACGGGAATTCGCAGGGCGGCCTTCACGGCGGCGATGGTGTCGTATTCGGCGGCGCCCTTGTAGCCCTGCTCGCGCGTGCGGCCATGCACAGTAATCATCTGCACACCGGCGCTCTCGGCGGCGCGCGCAATCGCCAGCGCGTTCTTTTCGGCCTGGCACCAACCGGTTCGCATCTTGAGCGTGACGGGAACGCCGCGCGGCGCGCATGCGGCGACCACGGCCTCGACGATCTGCAGCGCCAGGGTTTCGTCCTGCATCAACGCGGAACCGGCCCACTTGTTGCAGACTTTCTTGGCCGGGCAACCCATGTTGATGTCGATGATCTGCGCGCCGCGATCAATGTTGTACGCCGCCGCTTCGGCCATCATCTGCGCGTCGGTGCCGGCAATCTGCACGGCGATGGGGGCGGCCTCCCCCTCATGGTTGGCGCGGCGCGAGGTCTTCAGGCTGTCCCACAGGTCCTTGCGGGATGTCACCATTTCGCTGACGGCGTAACCCGCGCCCAGCTTCTTGCTGAGCTGGCGGAACGGCCGGTCCGTCACACCGGCCATGGGCGCGACAAACAGGTTGTTTGCCAAAGCATAGGGGCCGATGTTCATGGGATGGAGGACGGGGGCTTGCTGAAAAAGGAGGCACGATTGTACCTGCCCAAAATTTCAGCAATTGAAATTTGCTCACCCACTTGTAAGTGTCTTCCCGACAAACCGGGCCCGGCGCCCTGCCTATACTGGAATACATATATGGAAGTCTGGATTCACCGCCTGATAGAAATTTTGGCCTTGCCCGAATACGGCCTGAGCACGGTGTTCCTGGTGTCCTTTATTTCGGCCACGCTGCTGCCGCTGGGCTCAGAGCCTGTGGTCTTCGGCCTGGTCAAACTCAATCCCGCCATGTTCTGGCCGGCGGTGCTGATCGCCACCGCGGGCAACACGCTGGGCGGTGCGCTCGACTGGTGGATGGGCTACGGTGCACACAAGGTGGTGGACAAGTACCAGCACTCCTCGCACCATGGCCGCGCGATACGCTGGCTGGAAAAGCTGGGGCCCAAAGCCTGCCTGCTGGCCTGGCTGCCGGTGGTGGGCGACCCGCTGTGCGCGGTGGCGGGCTGGCTCAAGTTTCCGTTCTGGCCTTGCCTGGCCTATATGGCGGTCGGAAAATTCGCGCGCTACTTCCTGATGACAGGCAGTCTTATCTGGGCGTTTCCCGGCGTGGTGACCGGTTAAAAAACAGAAAGTTCAGAAGCGCTCGTGCGGCAGCAAATAGCGCCACTGGCCGGGCTGCAACTGGCTCATCGCCACGCGGCCTATACGCAGGCGCTTCATGCCTTGCACTTTGAGGCCCACGCTCTCGCACATATAGGCAATCTGCCCCGGCACTTCGCCCTTGAGGGCAAACCGCAAGCGGGTTTCGTTTTGCCAGCTCACCTTGGCGGGCGGCAGCAGCGCGCCGTTGAAGGTGAAGCCATGGTCCACGCGATTGAGCCGCTCCAGCCCGCCGGGTTTGATGTCGCCGGCTACATCGACGATGACTTCATGCTCCATCACACGAGCGTCTTCGCGCAGCTTGCGCGCCACGCGCCAGTCCTGCGTCAGCACCACCAGCCCGCTGGCCGGCGTGGCCAGCGGCGTCACCAGTTCCACCGACGAGAAATGTTTTTTGAGCGGGCGAATGCCGGAGCTGTCGCCGGGCGACTGCGTGGCAGGCGACAGCAATGCCGCCAGGGACGCTGCGCTGCCGTCCTGTCCGGCCTCATAGCCCGTGGGTTTGTGCAACAGCAAGGTCACGGGTGCCAGCGCCAGCAGGCTGGCGTCCTTGGCCAGCACAATCTGCTGGTCGAGCACGCGGAACTGCGGCTCCTCAACCGTCACGCCGTCGACGCTGACCCAACCGCCCTCGATGTATTGCTCGGCCTCCCGGCGCGAGCAGGACAGCATTTCGGCCAGGCGCTTGGCGAGGCGGACGGGTTCTGTCATCGCGGCGGCCCTGTAGAAGGATCAGGCCTCGTGCAAACGTCAGTCCTGCGCCGCCACCACGCCGATTTCGACGTGGTACTTGGCCGCGGCCAGGCGAGGGCTCATGACCGTGGCGCGCGCCGGCGTGGCGCCCGGCACCACCCAGGCTTCCCAGGCGCGGTTCATCTCGCCAAAGCTGTCCATGTCGGTCAGCCAGATGGTGGCGCTCAGCAGGCGCGACTTGTCGCTGCCGGCGGCCGCCAGCAGGCGGTCGATGTTGGCCAGGATGCTGCGGGTCTGTTCGTACACGCCGGGGCCTGCGTCGTCGCCGGCCACCTGGCCCGCGAGGTAAACAGTCTTGTTGTGGACGACGGCCTGGGACATGCGTGGGCCGGTTTCGATGCGCTGGATGGACATGGTGTTTCTTTCAAAACGAGTGGGGTTGATCGTGGCGGCCTGTCCGGCAAACCCGGTATGGGCCTGCGGCAGTTTGCAAATCAGCTGCTGAACAGGAAGTTCATCACGTCGCCATCCTTGACGACGTATTCCTTGCCTTCGCTGCGCATCTTGCCGGCATCCTTGGCGCCCTGCTCGCCCTGGTAGGCGATGTAGTCGGCGAAAGCAATGGTCTGGGCGCGGATATAGCCTTTTTCGAAATCGGTGTGGATCACGCCGGCCGCCTGCGGGCCGGTGTCGCCGACGTGGATGGTCCAGGCGCGCACTTCCTTGACGCCCGCGGTGAAATAGGTCTGCAGGCCCAGCAGCTTGTAGGCCGCCAGGATCAGGCGGTTCAGGCCCGGCTCGTCCTGGCCGATCTCGGCGAGGAACATTTTCTTGTCTTCCTCTTCCATGTCGGCCATTTCGGCTTCCATCTTGGCGCAGATCGCTACCACCGGCGCCTTCTGGGCTTCGGCGTAGGCTTTCAGGCGATCCAGCAAGGGGTTGTTGTCAAAGCCGTCCTCGGCCACGTTGGCCACGAACATGGCCGGCTTGGCGGTGATCAGGAAAAACTGCTTGAGCAGCGGCAATTCTTCCTTGCTGAAGTCCAGCGTGCGCACCGGTTTGCCCTCGTTGAGCGCTGCCTGGCATTTTTCGAGGATGACAACCAGCTTGGCGGATTCCTTGTCACCGGAACGCGCGACCTTGGTCACGCGCTGCAGGGCTTTTTCCACGGCGGCCAGGTCGGCCAGGCACAGTTCTGTCTGGATGACCTCGATGTCGGAGATCGGGTCCACCTTGCCGGCCACGTGGATCACGTTGTCGTCTTCAAAGCAGCGGACCACATTGATGGTGGCGTCGGTTTCCCGGATATGCGCCAGGAACTTGTTGCCCAGGCCTTCGCCCGTGCTGGCGCCCGCCACCAGGCCGGCGATGTCCACAAACTCGACGATGGCAGGAACAATGCGTTCAGGCTTGACGATCTCCGCCAATTGGGCCAACCTCGGATCGGGCACCTCCACAATGCCGACGTTCGGCTCGATGGTGCAAAACGGGTAGTTTTCGGCCGCGATTCCCGCCTTGGTCAACGCATTGAAAAGGGTGGATTTTCCGACGTTAGGCAAGCCTACGATGCCGCACTTCAAACTCATGAGAAACCTTCAAAAACAGGCTGAGAAGTGTATTCGATGCGCGCCCGGACGGGGTTGGGGCGCTTTGCGGCAGGTGTTCGCCACCCTTTTGCTGTGCGGGTCTTTGCTGCTTCAGGCCGGGCCGGCGCAGGCCCAGCCGGTGCTGGCGCTGAACGATGCAAACCCGGTCATGGATGCGCGCACCGGCGGCCTCATGTGGATAGACGTCAGCGGCGAGGCCGGCATTGAGCAAGTCGCCGGCGGGCGCAAGGCGGACGCAGCCTTCACCCAACCGGCGGCGGACACCATCCATTCCCTCGGCCCCCAGGCCGCGCTCTGGCTGCACTACCGCTTTGCCAGGTCTTCCAGCTCACACCAGGACTGGCTGCTGGCCTTCCCCCTGCCCCTGCTGGACCTGGCGACGGTGTACCAGCGCAGCGCAACGGGTGCATGGACCTCCCAGACCGCCGGGGACACCCTGGCGGTTTCCAGCTGGCCCGAGCCCGGCCGCTATGGACAGTTCGAGCTCAGATTGCCGGACGACGGCGTGCACGACGTCTATGTGCGCATCCAGCACCAGACGGAAGTCAGCATTCCGGTCCAGGTCAGCACGCGCAGCAGCCTGGCGCAGCGGCTTCAGCTGGAATACCTGGCCATTGGCGTGGTGTTCGGCGCGCTGGTGCTGCTGATCATCGCCTGCGCGGTGCAGAGCTGGGTGTACCGCGACAAGGCCTATGGCTGGTACGCCGTCTACGCGTCCATCATGGTGCTGGTGGTGGCCGCCTGGACCGGCGTGGCCGGCCATTTGCTGTGGAGCAACTTCAGCGCCTGGAACAACATGGCGCAGGGTTGCCTGGCCATCCTGGGCGGCGGCTCAGCGCTGCTGGTCGTGCACCACCTGTGCGGCGCCGGTTCGCGCCACAGGTGGTTTGAGCGCCTGGCCTATTGGACCGGCGCGGCCGGCGTGCCGCTGTCCCTCGCCTATCTGGTCCTGGAGCGCGGCCTGGGCGTTCGCCTCATCAGCGCCTACCTGGTCGCGGTGGTGGTCATGGGAATCAGCCGGGCCTTCATGACATGGCGGCGCCAGGATGTCGTCGGTTTCTGGGTGCTGGCAGCCTTTGTTCCGCTGGGGCTGGTGACGCTGCTGACCGTCACAAGCGTCCTCGGGCTGTTCTCTGTCTCCTGGCTGTCCCAATACGGCCTGATGGCGGCGCTGGCGCTTGAAGTGCCCCTGCTGCTGGTGGCGCTGAACATGCGTTCACGCGAGCGCCACGCGGTGGAAGCGCGCGAGCAGGCCATGTCCAGCCAGGACGCGCTCACCGGCCTGCTGGCCGCCCACCTTTTTCACGACCGCTTCAAACAGGTGGTGGGCCGGGCGCAGCGTCACAAGGAACCGGCCGCGGTGGTGTACATCGAGCTGGTCAACTACCGCTACATCAAGAAGACCTGGGGCACGGCCGTAGCCGAGCAGAGCCTGCTGCGAAGCGTGATCAAGCTGCGCCGCATCCTGCGCGACGTCAACACGGTGGGGCGCATCGATGAGGCGCGCTTCGGCCTGATCCTCGAAGGCGTTTCATCGCGCGCGCCCGTCACCGACCTGGCGGCGCGATTGATTGCAGCCGGCCTGATGCCGCTCAAAGGGTTGAAGCCTGAGGTGGTTCTGCAGTTTCACGTCGCGGGTGTACTCTTTAGCGAACGCCTGGGCAGCCACGAGGAAATTGCCGCTGCACTGGCCGACCTGCTGCAAAGCATGGCCGCTCGCACCCGCCGGCCCATCCGCTTTCTGGAGCCCGAGTCGACACACCCCATGCCGCTGGAGGCCGAGACCGAAATCGAAGCCGAATCAGCGCCCGACAGCGTGGAAAGCGAAAGCGCCCCGCAATCGCAACACTCTGTACATGCTTCCACGGCTCACCAGAGGCCGGCGCCGCTACGGGCAGTCAAAAGTCACTCAAACCGGTAGCTGGCGCCCACGGCCTGGCCCACCTTGAGCTGGTGGTCGATGCCGGCCAGCACGATGGCGTTCATGCCGAAGGTCAGCGCGCCGTTGACGCGCGGGTCCTGCCGGTAGGTCTGCAGCATGTCGCCCACCTCGGGGCTGCTGATGGCCGTGGCCGGATCGATATTCGGGATCGGGCAGCGTGGGCAGGGCTTGACGGGCTTGAGCTGCGCCTGTCCCTGTTCCGTCGCGATCTGCAGCAGGTCGACGCGGTCTTCGTCATGCGGCGCCAGGCCCTGGTCGCCGGCCGCGTCGCCCAGCACGATGTTGGGACGAAACCTCTCCATGCCCACGGGCGCCGCACCCGCGGCCGCCAGTTTTTCATTGAATTGCGCCAGCGAGGCTTCGCTCAGCACCAGCAGCGAATAGCCGTCGCTGAACTGGTTGAGCGCTTCCAGGCCGCCGGTCCACTCGGTGTTGCAGACCCGCTTGTGCTCGGGGTCGAAGCGCACCAGGCGCGCCGTGCGGCCCAGGAAATCGCTGAACCACTGGGCGGCGATCGGGCCCATGTCGTAGGCCTGAACTTCATCCTTCCACACCTTGACGCGCACCGGCTCCTCGACCTGGTCCAGCGCGATATGCAGGGCCAGCATGCCGGGCGCGCGCAGCACCATGTCGTGGTGCCTCAGCTGCGGCTTGATCAGCGCCATGCGCGGCAGTTCGCGCTGCGTGAGGAAGTGGCCCTTCTCATCCACCACCATCCAGGCGCGGTCGAATTCCAGCCCGGTCTCGGTCAGCAGGGCGTCCTGCACCTGCACGCCGGCGCAGGACTTCACGGGGTACACATACAGGCGCGAGATGACCGCGTTCAGGTCAAAAGCCGCGTCGGCCATAGAGGGGCTCGCCGGTGTGTCGTTCAATGCTTGGCTCACGTCGTCAAATCCTTGTGAATTCGGAAAGGCGGGCGGATGCGTAAATGGGCCGGCCCGGAACGCTGATTTTGCCCTGCCTTCTAGAATGAGGCATGTCCAAGACTTTTGATGTCTGTATTCGCGGCGACGGCGTGGTGGGCCGCACGCTGGCTTTGCTGCTGGCGCGCGAGCGTTTGCGCGTGGCCCTGGTCGCGCGCCCCGAAAAGGCCGCTGGCGCGCAGCCCCCCGATGTGCGCGCTTACGCGCTCAACAGCGCATCGCGCGGCGTGCTGGAGGCCCTGCGCGCCTGGCCCGAAGCCGCCTTTGCCACGCCCGTGCTGGAGATGCAGGTCTGGGGCGACGACGGCGGCAAGCTGGATTTCAGCGCCCGCAGCGTGGGCCAGGACGCGCTGGCCTGGATTGTCGACGTCCCCGCGCTGGAGCAGCAGCTGACCCAGGCGGTGCGCTACCAACCGCAAATTGAAACTGTGACGGAGCCGGCCAAAGCCGCGCTCCAGGTGATCTGCGAAGGCCAGAAAAGCGCCAGCCGCGACGAATTCGGCCAGCAGCGCCCGGTCAACTGGACGGTCAAGCCCTATCCGCAAAAAGCCATCGCCGCCCGGCTGGAGCTGGAAATCCCCCACGGCGGGGTGGCCCGCCAGTGGTTTACCGGCGGGGATATCGTGGCTTTGCTGCCTTTATCCGGCGCCCAGGGGAACTTGGCGGCGCTGGTGTGGTCTGTCTCCGTGGAGCGTGCTGGCGCACTCGAAAAATTGCCGGCTGAAGAATTCTGCAAGGCCTTGCAAGCGGTTTGCGGCCTCGAAACCGGCGGCCTGCGACTGGCCAGCGAGCGGGCGAGCTGGCCTTTGTCCCTCTCCAGCGCCGCTCATTGGGTGGGCCCGGGTTGGGCGCTCGCGGGCGATGCGGCCCATACGGTGCATCCGCTGGCGGGCCAGGGCCTGAACCTGGGGTTGGCTGACGCGGCCTGCCTGGCCGGTGTGCTCGCACAGCGCGAATACTGGCGCGGGCTTGGGGATGAAAAATTGCTGCGCCGCTACGAAAGGGCCCGCAAGGCCGACGTCGCGGCCATGGGCGCGGTGACGGATGGCTTGCACGGGCTGTTCGCGCAGACCGATGCGCGCTGGCAGGCTTTGCGCAATTGGGGTATGAAGGGCTTTGAGCGCAGCGGTTTCCTGAAAACCTGGCTGACGCGCCAAGCCGCGGGTTTGTGAGCTGTTGAAGAGTAAGAGTGCTGTGAAATGGGCCGGCCGGAAAAGGCCGAAACACCGGGAATGACCATGAGAATCTTGAAAACCATCACCATCCTGGGCCTGCTGGCCTGCAGCCTGGGCTCCGCCTTTGCGCAGGAAGCCGCGATCCGCAAAAACCTGGCTGAAAGAATGCCCGCTTTCGCCAAGATCGATGAAATCAGCAAGACGCCTGTCAACGGCCTCTACGAAGTCCGGATCAACGAGAGCGATATTTTCTACACCGACGCGGAAGGCAACTTCCTGATCCAGGGCAACCTCATCGACGTCCGGGGCAAGCGCAACCTGACCGAAGAGCGCATCGAAAAACTCACGGCCGTCGACTTCTCGGCCCTGCCCATCAAAGATGCCTTCACCATCGTGCGCGGCAACGGCAAGCGCAAATTGGCGGTGTTTGAAGACCCCAACTGTGGTTATTGCAAGCGCTTCGAGCGCGACCTGCAAAAGGTCAACGACGTCACCGTCTACATGTTTCTCTTCCCCATCCTGAGCCCGGACTCCGCCGACAAGGCGAAAAACGTCTGGTGCGCCAAGGACCAGGGCAAAGCCTGGGTGGACATGATGGTGCGCGACCAGCCGGTCCCCAAAGGCAGTTGCGACGCTTCCGTGCTGGAGCGCAACCTGGCCCTGGGCAGGAAACACAAGATCACCGGTACGCCCACGCTGTTGTTTGAGGACGGCTCGCGCGTCCCGGGCGCGATCAATGCGCAGCAGGTTGAGCAGCAACTGGCCGCCGCCAAAACGCGTTAACCTGACCGGGGCCGACCTGGGGTATTCTGTGCGCAAGATGCCAGGCCCCACACGAAATACCCGCCCCTCTGTTCACTACCGCGTCGAAATCGGCGACCTTCACGCCCATCTCTTTCGCGTCACCCTCACGATCGCCCAGCCCGATGCGTTGCAACGGGTTTCCTTGCCCGTCTGGATTCCCGGCAGTTACCTGGTACGGGAATTCTCCAAAAACCTGCAAAAACTCGAGGCCCGGCAGTCCGGCAACACGCTGCTGCCGGTTGAGCAGCTCGACAAATGCACCTGGCAGGTTCAATGTTCTCCGGCCAGGCCGCTGGTGATTCGCTATGAGGTGTACGCCAACGACAACTCGGTGCGCACCGCCTGGCTGGATGCGCACCGCGGTTTCTTCAACGGCACCAGCCTGTGCCTGAAGGTGCAGGGCCGGGAAAAAGCCGAGCATCTGCTGGAGGTTCCCGCGCCCAAAGCCCTCAAGGGCTGGTCGCTGGCCACGGGCCTCGCCCCGCGCGAAATCAACAAGCAGGGTTTCGGCAGCTATGCCGCGGCCGATTACGACGAGCTGGTCGATTGCCCGGTGGAGATGGGCGCTTTCTGGAGCGGCAGCTTCACGGCGCGCGGCGTGCCGCACCGGGTGGTGGTGGCGGGCGCCACGGCCAGTTTCGACGGCGCCAGGCTGCTGGCCGACACGCAGAAAATCTGCGAAACCGAGATCCGCTTCTGGCACGGCGCCAAAAAAGCGCCCTTCCGCCATTACCTGTTCATGCTCAATGCCGTCGACGACGGCTACGGCGGGCTGGAACACCGCAACTCCACCGCGCTGATCTGCAAGCGCCAGGACCTGCCGCGTGTGGGCGAGGCGCGCAGCACCGAGGGCTACACCACGCTGCGCGGCCTGATCAGCCACGAGTACTTCCACACCTGGAACGTCAAGCGCCTGCGTCCCGCGGAATTTGAAAGCTACGACTACGCCAGCGAAAACTACACCCGGATGCTGTGGTTTTTCGAGGGATTCACCAGTTATTACGACGACCTCTTCCTGCGCCGCGCCGGTCTGCTGGACAACGCGGCCTACCTCAAGCTGCTCAACAAGACCATCAACCAGGTCATGCAGACCCCGGGCCGCCTGGTCCAGTCGGTGGCCGAGGCCAGCTTCGACGCCTGGGTGAAGTACTACCGGCAGGATGAAAACACGCCCAACGCCACCGTGAGCTATTACACCAAGGGCTCGCTGGTGGCGCTGTGCTTTGACCTCACGCTGCGCGGCGAGGCCCGGGAGCACCGGCGCGCCAAACCCGGCACGCTGGACAATGTGATGCGCGCCCTCTGGCTGCGCTGCAAGGCCGGCCCCATGCGCGAAGCTGATTTCGCGGAAGAACTGGCGGCGGCCGGGCACAGGCCCTACGGGGCGGAACTCGCCCGCTGGGTCCATGGACGGGACGAACTGCCGCTCAAGGCCTTGCTGCAGCAACACGGCGTGGCGGTGCTGGAAGAGCCCGCCCAGTTGGCGCACCGCCTGGGCCTGCGCGTGGGCGAAAGCCAGGGCGCGGTACAGGTCAAGACAGTGCTGCGCGGCGGCGCTGCCGAACGAGCCGGCTTTGCGGCCGGCGATGAATGGCTGGGACTGGAGCCTGCCACCAAAGCCGCGGCGCGTGGCATGGACGGCGGCTGGCGCATGAGCCGCCTCGACGACCTTACCCACTACGCCGGCGAGGCCAAAAAAGTCATCGCCCTGGTATCGCGCGACAAGCGCTTGATGCGACTGGAGCTGGCCATGCCGCCGGCGCTGACCACCTGGCGCCTGGCAGTTCAGGACGCCGCGCTGATGGACCAATGGCTGGGGCCCAAAGCCTGAGGCCTATTCGCCCTTGAAGGCCGCGGGGCGCTTTTCCAGGAAAGCAGCCACGCCCTCAAAATAATCGTGCGTGCGGCCCAGGGCCGACTGCATGTCGCGCTCCGCGTCCAACTGTTGGTGCAAGGTCCGGGTGATGCCTTCGCGCATCAGTTGCCGCGTGCCGACCAGGGCTCGCGTGGGCAGCGCGGCCAGCCGCTGCGCCAGCGCCAGAGCGGCGGCCAGCGGGTCGTCGGCCACGTCCCAGATCAGGCCCCACTCTTTGGCCTGCGCCGCCGGCAGCTTGTCGCCCGTGAGCGCCAGCCCCATGGCACGGGCCAGCCCCAGCTTTTGCACCAGTAGCCAGCTGCTGCCCGCATCGGGCACCAGGCCTATCTTGCTGAAGGCCTGGATAAAACTCGCGCCGGGCGCGGCCACCGCCATGTCGCAGGTCATGGCCAGCGAAGCGCCTGCCCCCGCCGCCACACCGTTGACGGCTGCCACCGTGGGCATGCGCAGCCCCAACAGCCGGCGCGCCGTGGGATTGAAAGCCTGGTCGATCAGCGGGCCAGGGTCGGCGCGTTCAACCAGGCCGGGGCCGGGCGCGAAATCAAACTCCGAGAGGTCGGCGCCAGCACAAAAACCACGGCCAGCACCTGTGACCACCAGAGCGCGAACCTGCGCGTCGGCCTCGGCCCGGTCCAGCGCGGCCCACAGCTCGCGATGCATCTGCCGCGTGAAGCTGTTCAACGCCTGCGGCCGGTTCAGCGTGACGACGGCCACGGCGCCTTGGGTGGCGTACAGGACAGCGGGGTCGTCGGCGCTGGCGAGGGAAGCGGAATCGGTCATGGTGAGGGTCTCCTGCCTCGAATCTAGCACCGGCGGCGCGGCCGGGTGCGACCCGGCTCATGGCATCATTGCCGCAGCATTCCCCCTTCCCAGTATTCCCGGCAAAGGACCTCTTCCATGACCTACGAAACCATTGAAACCCGCACCGAGGGCCCCGACGGCCGCAAGGTGGGCATTGTCACGTTGAACCGGCCCAAGCAGCTCAACGCGCTGAACGACCAGCTGATGGACGAACTGGGCCACGCACTCAAGGGCTTTGACGCCGACGACGGCATAGGCTGCATCATCGTGACCGGAAGCGAAAAGGCCTTTGCGGCCGGCGCCGACATAGGTGCGATGGCAAGCTACACGTTTGCCGACGTCTACAACAAGGACTACATCAGCCGCAACTGGGAGCAGATCCGCAGCGTGCGCAAGCCGGTGATCGCGGCCGTGAGCGGCTTCGCCCTGGGCGGCGGCTGCGAGCTGGCCATGATGTGCGATTTCATCATCGCCGCCGACAACGCCCGCTTCGGCCAGCCCGAGATCAAGCTGGGCATCATCCCGGGCGCCGGCGGCACGCAGCGGCTGCCGCGCGCGGTGGGCAAGTCCAAGGCCATGGACCTGGCCCTGACCGGCCGCATGATGGACGCCCAGGAGGCAGAACGTTCGGGCCTGGTGAGCCGCGTGGTTCCGCTGGACAAGCTGATGGACGAAGCCCTGGGCGCCGCCCTCATGATCTGCGGCTTCGGCCAGCCCAGCGTCATGGCCGCCAAGGAAGCCGTCAACCGGGCCTTCGAAAGCGGGCTCAGCGACGGCGTGATGTTCGAGCGCCGCCTGTTCCACTCGCTGTTTGCCACCGAAGACCAGAAAGAAGGCATGGATGCCTTCGTCAACAAGCGAAAGCCAGTATTCAAAAACCGGTGAGCCCCCACGCTTGTTACTTCGCGTACTGCGCTGCCTCCCGAGGGGGCGCTGCGCCTGCGGTCCGGCAAAGCCTGTCCCGCGGCCCCTGCTGGTTTGGGGGGAAGGCCCGGCGAGTGGCATAGTCCGAAGTTTTGGCTATAATCTTGGGTTTCGGTCGTATAGCTCAGTTGGTTAGAGCGCAGCATTCATAATGCTGATGTCGGTGGTTCAAGTCCACCTACGACCACCAAAAACACCTGCAAAGCCTCAGAGGGTCCGCCCCCTGGGGCTTTGTTCTTTGGTGATTTGTTATGCTTTTGCCTATCCACAGCCTCTGGACACATACCATGAACCGCTGCAACTTCCGTCTGACTCCCTTCCTCCTGGCACTGGCCGCCTCTGCCGCCCTGGCCCAGACCGACCAGAGCACCCAGGCCGCCCAAGCCACTTCGTCCACCGAAGCGGTCAAACCCAACGTCAGGCAGTTCCCGGCCAAGGCCGTGCGCGGCGAGATGGTGGTGCTGGCGCCGCCGGTAATTTCCATGAACGGCAGGCAGGAACGGCTCTCGGTGGGCGCGCGCATACGCGACACCAACAATAATTTCACGCTGTCCGCGCCCTTGCTGAACAAGCCCTTGCTGGTGAATTACGTGCGCGACAACACCGGTCTGGTGCATGAAGTCTGGATCCTCAATGCGGAGGAAGCCAAGGAAAAGCGGCCGGGCGGCACCGCCACGCTGTTTAACTTCACCACCGACAGCAGCACCTCGACGACGCCTGCGGACAACGGCAAGACGCCGTACAACCAGCTGCCAGCCTATAAGCGCTGAGTTCCGCGCCGGGCGTCGCGCCGGCGTTCGTCCGCATTTCACCCTTGCCGGGTTCGGGCAATATCCATTCAGCCGCGAGTTCAAGCGGCCAACCGCCAGCAGATCATGAGCAAAAAAGTCTTTATCAAAACCTTCGGGTGCCAGATGAACGAGTACGACTCGGACAAGATGTCCGACGTGCTCAACGCAGCCGAGGGCTACGAGCCCACACAGGACATGGAGCAGGCCGACCTGATTTTGTTCAACACCTGCTCGGTGCGCGAAAAGGCGCAGGAAAAAGTTTTCAGCGACCTGGGCCGCGTCAAGCACCTGAAGGAAAAAGGCGTGCTGATTGGTGTGGGCGGCTGCGTGGCCAGCCAGGAAGGCGCAGCCATCATCCAGCGCGCGCCTTATGTCGACGTGGTCTTCGGCCCGCAAACCCTGCACCGCCTGCCGCAAATGCTGGCCAGCCGGGCCCGCCTGGGCAAGCCGCAGGTCGACATCAGCTTCCCCGAGATCGAAAAATTCGACCACCTGCCGCCGGCGCGTGTCGAAGGCGCCAGCGCCTTCGTGAGCATCATGGAAGGCTGTTCCAAGTACTGCAGCTACTGCGTGGTGCCTTACACCCGCGGCGAGGAAGTTTCGCGGCCCTTTGAGGATGTGCTGGTCGAGGTTGCCGGCCTGGCCGACCAAGGCGTCAAGGAGGTCACCTTGCTGGGGCAGAACGTCAACGCCTACCGCGGCCCTATGAGCACGCGTATCGGCGGCACCGCCGAAATCGCCGATTTCGCGACGCTGCTCGAATACGTGTCCGACATCCCGGGCATTGAGCGCATCCGCTACATCACCAGCCATCCCAACGAGTTCACGCAGAGCTTGATCGACGCCTACGCCAAACTGCCCAAGCTGGTGAACCACCTGCACCTGCCGGTGCAGCACGGCTCCGACCGCATCCTGATGGCGATGAAGCGCGGCTACACCGCCATGGAATACAAGAGCACCGTGCGCAAGCTGCGCGCCATCCGCCCCGACCTGGCCATGAGCAGCGACTTCATCGTCGGATTTCCCGGGGAAACCGAGGACGACTTCAACAAGCTCATGAAGCTGATCGACGAGATTGGTTACGACACCTCGTTCAGCTTCATCTACAGCCCGCGTCCCGGAACGCCCGCCGCCGCGCTGCACGACGACACACCGCACGAGGTCAAGCTGCGCCGGCTGCAGCACCTGCAGGCCACCATCGACGACAGTGTGCGCGCCATCAGCGCGAGCCGACAGGGCACGGTGCAACGCATCCTGGTCGAAGGCGCCTCGCGCAAGGACCCGACCGAACTCATGGGCCGCACGGAATGCAACCGCGTGGTCAACTTCAAGGGCCAATCCCGGTTGGTCGGCCAGATGGTCGACATCACCATCACCCAGGCCACGCAGCGCTCGCTGCGCGGCGAAGTCCTGACGCGGGACGTCGCCGTAGCTGCCTGAAGGCGCCATTGCCCAAACACCCGACGCGCATGCTGCAGCGATTTTCGTTCCGGCAACTGCTGGTGATCGCTTTCCTGCTGATCGCGGCCCTGCTGGGGGCCGCCTCGCTGCGCGCGCTGTTCACGCTGGAAGACCTCTCACTGCAAAGCCGAGACAATGCCGCGCGCGCGCTGGACTTGAGCCGCGCGGCGCAGTCGCTCAGCGAGCGCAGCGTTTCCATGGAGCGCACGTCGCGGCAGTCGGTGGTGCTCGACGACCGGGTGCTCAGGGATCGTTTTTCCGAAGAACTGAAGGAGGCGGGCGACATTCTGGCGAGCCTGTCGCGCGAGGAGATTCCCGCCGCCAAAGCCCGGCAATGGCGCGCCCATCTGCAAGCGATCGCCGCCCTGCTCACCGGCCCCTCCGACACCGCGCTGGACCGGGAGCGCCAGCTGGCGCAGGAGTTCCGTGAGCTCGAAGGCATCAACGCCGCCATCGCCGTGCAGGTGCAGCAGGCGATACAGCAGCGCAACAAGTCGCTGGAAGGCAAGCTCGAGGCCAGCCGCCAGCGCCTGGCACAGCAGGTGACCTGGGCCATTGTGCTGGCGATCGTCATGGCCCTGGCCTTCGGCATCTGGTTCACGCTGCCGCTGCGGCGCCTGGAAAGCGCCATCGTGGGCCTGGGCGAAAACCGCCTCGACCAGGTAATCGCCATCCAGGGGCCAGCCGACCTGGCGCTGGTCGGACAACGGCTGAACTGGCTGCGCCTGCGGCTGGTCGAGCTGGACGCCGACAAGTCGCGCTTCCTGCGCCATATTTCGCACGAACTCAAGACACCGCTGGCCTCGCTGCGCGAAGGCGTGTCACTGCTGGAAGACGGCGTGGCCGGCGCGCTGAGCAACGACCAGCGCGAGATCGCGCAAATCCTGAAGCACAACACCGGCGTGCTGCAAAGCCAGATCGAAGACCTGCTGCGTTTCAACACCGCGGCCTTCGAGGCGCGCCAGTTGCACCGGCAAAGCGTGGACTTGCTGCAGCTCATGGAAGAGCAGGTCTATGCGCAGCGCCTGCAGTGGCGCGCGCGAGAATTGACGGTCACCGTCGTCGGCGAGCCGCTGGTGATAGAGATTGACGCCGAAAAAATAGGCACCGCGTTGGCCAACCTGTTGTCCAACGCCATACGCTATTCCCCGGCCAAGGGCATGATCCGGCTGGAGCTCAGCGCCCTGCGGGGTTTTGTGCGCATCGACATCCACGACCAGGGCGTGGGCGTGGCGCAGGCCGACCGGGAACGGATCTTCGAGCCCTTTTACCGCGGTGAACGCCAGCCCGCCGACGTGGTTCGCGGCAGCGGCATCGGCCTGTCCATCGTGCATGAATACATTGCCGCACACGGCGGAAGCATCACCCTGATGCCCGATCAACCTGGTGCACACTTCAGAATAGAGCTTCCCCATGTTTCCAAGTAGTGATTTTTCCTCGCATGCGCCTGCAGTCCGCCTGGCGGGACGCGGCCGGCTTGCGGCCCTGATGGCAGCGGCCTTGCTGGCCGCGTGCGGCAGCGCCCCGGCGCCCGAGCGCGGCGCCGACACCGCGGCCGTTCAGGCTGCCCGGGCCGCGGCCTCTGCCGCCGAGGCCGCGAAGGCCAGCGC
>NZ_JBFUGK010000058.1:0-20291 GCF_056402935.1 Polaromonas sp. P3_B1 | reverse complement strand
CTCCAGGAAGTGGTGGATGGGRTGGGGATGAGCGGAATTGGGTGCCTGACCGACGCAAGCGCATCAGGCCACCCACTTTGTAAACCAATTCGGCAATGTGTGCTGTAGGACTCCAGGACGCAAAGCGTCCCAGGTCACTGCCCACAGCCCGGCCGCGCGCCGCTCAGCCCGCGCGCCTTTGCCCCGCCAGCCTTTTCACCACCGCCACCAGCCGGTCTATCTCCTCAAAAGTGTTGTAGAAAGCCAGCGAGGGCCGCACCGTGGTCTCTACGCCAAAGCGCCGCAGGATAGGCTGCGCGCAATGGTGGCCGGTGCGCACGGCAATGCCTTCTTCGTTCAGTGCATGGCCGACCTCTTCGGTGCTGTAGCCCGCCAGTACAAAAGACATCACGCTGGCCTTGTCGGCGGCGGTGCCGATCAGGCGCACGCCCGGGATGGCGCCCAGCTGCCGCATGCCGTAGACCAGCAGATCGTGCTCGTAGCGAGCGATATTTTCAATGCCGACGCGGTTCACATAATCGATGGCCGCGCCCAGGCCCACCGCATCGGCGATGTTGCCGGTGCCGGCCTCGAACTTGTTGGGAATCGGCTGGAACACGGTTTTTTCAAACGTGACGTCGGCAATCATGTTGCCACCGCCCTGCCACGGCGGCATGTCTTCCAGCACCTCGCGCTTGCCCCAGACCACGCCTATTCCGGTGGGTCCGAAGACCTTGTGGCCCGAGAAGACGAAGAAGTCCGCGCCCAGCGCCTGCACGTCCACCCGCATGTGTGAGACCGACTGCGCGCCGTCCACCAGCGCCCTGGCGCCGGCGCGGTGCGCCATCTCGACGATTTCCTTGACCGGCACCACGGTGCCCAGCGCGTTGGAAACCTGCGTGACGGCGACGATTTTGGTGCGGTCGTTCAGCAGCTTGCGGTATTCGTCGAGCAGCACCTGGCCCGAATCGTCCACCGGGATCACGCGCAGCTTCACACCCTTGGCGGCCGCGAGTTGCTGCCAGGGCACGATGTTGGCGTGGTGCTCGAGGTTGCTGACGATGATCTCGTCGCCCTCGCCCACATGCTGGCCGCCCCAGCTCTTGGCGACCAGGTTGATGGCCTCGGTGGTGCCGCGCACGAAGATGACTTCGTTCACGTCGGGTGCATTGATGAACTTCTTCACGCGTTCGCGCGCGCCCTCATAGGCGTCGGTGGCGCGCGCGGCCAACTCGTGGGYCGCGCGGTGGATGTTGGAGTTCTCGTGCGCGTAGAAATGCGAAATCCGGTCTATCACCGACTGCGGCTTGTGCGTGGTGGCCGCGTTGTCGAACCAGACCAGTTGCCGGCCGTTGACGCGCTCCTGCAGAATGGGAAAGTCGCGGCGCACCGCGTGCACGTCGAACGCCGGGTGGGCGGACTGGCCGGCCAGCGGCGCCGTGCCGTGTGGCGCGGGCTTGGCCGGTGTGACATAGCCGCTGGGCAGCACCACCGAGTCGACGAAATAAAACTTCGGCTCAGCGGGCGCGGCCTCTGGTGCGCGCGCGGCTTCCGCTCGCTCATACACGGAGGGCACACCCGGCTGGCTGAAAGGCAGGTTCGCCAGGCCGTCCAGGCTGGCGCCACGCACCGCCGCGGCGGGCTGGCCATGCCGGTCACCCAGGAAATAAAACGGTGCGGCGCCTGCCGGCGGCTGCGCGGCAGCGGCGGCTTCCGGCACGCCCAATGCGGCGCCGCCGAGGCGCGGTTCATACGCCGGCAACACGCTGACAGCCGTGTCGGGCACACCATTGCCCGCCACCGCATGCGGCAGCAAGGCCGGCGCGCGGTTCGCCAGTGAAGGCAGTTGCGCCGGCGAAGCCGGAACCAGATTCGTGCCCGGGACCTGCCCCTGCGGAATCGGGGTGCCCGGAACGCCGGGGCCGAAGCCGGCGGGGCTGGCAAGGGGCGAACCCGGCGGGGCCAGGTGCAAAGGCCCCTGCACACCGGGCACGGGTGATGCAGGCAGCATTGGCGCCTCGCCCGGCAAGGCCGCGAACAAGGCAGTTGCCATGCGTGAAAGCAGCGCCGTGTCGATCGGCGACTCGGGCGCCTGGGCCAGCGGTGCGCCCTGAGAGCCCTGGGGAGTGGAAGCGAGCATGTTCACCGCGCTTTATTTATAGGTATCAGGGTAGTCGTGGTATTTGCCGATCTCGACGTCGTCCAGCACCGCCAGCGCATCGGTGGTCAGCACCGCGAGCGAGCAGTACAGCGAGATCAGGTAAGACGAGATCGCGTGATTGTTGATGCCCATGAAGCGCACCGACAGGCCCGGGCTTTGTTCGCCGGGAAGGCCGGGCTGGAACAGGCCGACCACGCCCTGGCGCTTGTCGCCCACCCGCAGCAGCAAAATCTTGCTCTTGCCATCGGCCACCGGCACCTTGTTGGAAGGGATCAGTGGAATGCCGCGCCAGGTGATGAACTGCGAGCCGAAGAGGCTCACCGTGGGCGGCGGCGTGCCGCGGCGCGTGGCTTCACGGCCGAAGGCGGCAATGGCCAATGGGTGCGTCAGGAAGAACGCCGGCTCCTTCCAGACCTTGGTCAGCAGCTCGTCGAGGTCGTCGGGCGTCGGGGCGCCGGTGAGCGGGAAGATGCGCTGCTCTTCCGTGACTTGCGCCAGCAGGCCGTAGTCCGGGTTGTTGATGAGCTCGCTTTCCTGGTTTTCCTTGATGGTCTCTATCGTCAGGCGCAGCTGCTCCTTGATCTGGTCGTGCGGGCTGCTGTAGAGGTCGGAGATGCGCGTATGCACGTCCAGCACGGTGCTGACCGCATTCAGGAAATACTCGCGCGGCGCTTCTTCGTAGTCGACAAAGGTGCGCGGCAGCTGGTTTTCCTCTTCGCGCGCGGTGCATTTGACCTTGATTGACTCCGGGTTCTTTACCTTGTTGAGGCGGTAGATGCCGGCCTCGACGGGCACCCATTGCAGCAGGTGGGTAAGCCAGCGCGGCGAGATGGTCTCGAGCTGCGCCGTGGTTTTGGTTGCATTGGCTAGTTGCCGCGCGGCGTTATCGCCGAGTGCGGTGGTTCCGCCCACTGTTGCCGACATGTGAAAACTCCCTCGTTAGAAAAATAAAGCGATGAAAAAAGAAACCGAAAAGAAAGAAAGGGCGGGCTGCAGTGTCGTGGGCCTATGGGCGGGCTTCAACATGCTATAGCCATCAAGTTGATGCCGCGCACCAGGTTGGCGTGGCTGATGGCTTCGCCGCGCGTGACCAGTGTGGAGGGCGTGATGCCCAACGCCACCGCGAGCTTTTCGACAGTGACCAGCGAGGCAATAGCCCTGCCCCGTTCTATCTCGCCGACATAGGAGCGGTTGAGGTCCGAGCGCTCGGCCAGCCCTTCCTGCGACCAGCCCTGCGCTTCGCGCGACTGGCGTACCGCGATGCCGAAGCTTTCGACCAGCGCCGTCATATGAGCGCGCTCCCCAGGGCCTGCCGTGCGGCCTCCACGCCGGCCGAGTCCCGCGAAACCGCCTGCGTGACATTGCCGCCCGCCGGCACGTCGTAGGTGATCCACACGTTGCCGCCTATCACCGCCCCCTTGCCGATGGTCACCCGGCCCAGGATGGTGGCGCCCGCATAAATCACCACGTCGTCTTCTACGACGGGATGGCGCGGCAAGCCTTTCTGAAGCTTGCCTTCGAGGTCTTTCGGGAAGCGCTTGGCTCCCAGCGTCACGGCCTGGTACAGGCGCACGCGCTGGCCGATCACGGCGGTCTCGCCGATGACGACACCTGTGCCGTGGTCGATAAAAAAACCGGGGCCGATCTGCGCGCCCGGGTGAATGTCGATGCCGGTCTGCGCGTGCGCGAGTTCGGCCACAATGCGCGCCAGCAGCGGCAGGCCGAGCCGGTAGAGCTGGTGCGCCAGGCGGTGGTGGATCATGGCCAGCACGCCGGGGTAGCACAGCAGCACTTCGTCCACGCTGCGCGCGGCAGGGTCGCCCTGGTAAGCCGCCAGCACGTCGCTGTCGAGCAGCTGGCGGATGCCGGGCAATGCGCCGGCAAAGCTGCGGCTGGCCAGCAGCGCTTCGGCCTCGATGTCAGCGCCACCCCTGCCCTGGTGGCGCGCGCTATAGGTCAGCTCCAGCCGTACCTGCGTGAGCAGCCCGTGCAGGGCCGAGTCCAGCGTGTGGCCGACATAAAAATCTTCGCCCTCCTGGCGCAGGTCGGGCGGGCCCAGCCGCATCGGAAAGAGCGCGCCCTTGAGCGCCGCCGTCACCTCGGCCAGCGCGTCGCGCGAGGGAAACTCGCGCCCGCCCGGCTCACGCGAGCGCTTTTGCGACTCACGCCAGCCCTGCCGCACCGCGTGCAGCTCTCCCACAATCTGGTTGACATCGAACACGGCCATCACGGGTTCCTCAATCCTGCACCCAGGGCAAGCCGCGAAAGCGCCAGCCGTCAGCCACGCCGCGATGCTGCCGGGCATCGATCTCCCCTTCAAAGCCCTCAAGCACGTTGTAGACCTGGCTGAAGCCGGCCTTGGCGGCGGCCTCCGCCGCCAGCGCGGAACGCTTGCCGCTGCGGCACAGCAAAAGCACCACGGCCTCTTTGCCGCCTGCCTTGGCTTCCAGTTCACGCACAAAGCGCGGGTTGCGCGTCAGCGCGGTCCCGGTGGCCCAGGCCACATGCAGGCTGTCCGGCACATGGCCGACAAACTTGCGCTCTTCACCCGAGCGTACGTCGACCAGCAAGGCCTCGCCCGACGAAAAGAGCTGCCACGCCAAGTGCGGCGGCACACCGCCCGCATAAGGCAGGCCGGCTTGCTGCGCGGCCTCGCGCGCCTCTTCAAGGGCCTGAGGCAAAACCAGTTCGGATGTTTCAGAAGGCATCGTCGTTTCCTGAGCAGTCGTTCAACACAACCCGGATCAGCCGCCATTTCGATGGGGATGGCCGGCAGCCGGAGTCAATGAACGGACTCTAGATGCCGCGATTCAAAACTCAAAAGAACAAAAACGAGATTCCTAAAACCGAAAACATCCTTGGAACCTTCGCATCGAGGACGCGAATCGGAAAGCCCGGGACTCGCTGCCTGAAACCCAGCAGCAAAAAGGGTTTGTGCTGGTTTATCAACCATTGAGTGCTGATTTTTCAACAGTTGATTCACCGTCACGATGCCCCATTTCCAGGCGATTTTTTTCTTTTCTTGTTTGAAATCAATGGTATTGCCGGTCTGGCTGCATGGACGGCGGCACTGGCACATCGATTGCAATGTGATGAGCTGTCATGACAGGTACACCCGCAATGCCCGCTGCCCACACCGCCGCCGACTTCTCGCCCCTCCCGCCATTCATGCGGCCCACCACGCTGCACAACCGCATTCGCGAGGACCTGCGCGCCCGCATTTTTTCGGGCGCTTACCAGCCGCATGACCGCATGCCCTCGGAAAGCGAATTGATGAACCAGTACGGCGTCAGCCGCATCACCGTGCGGCAGGCGCTGGGCAATCTTGAAAAAGAGCGGCTGATCATCAAGGTGCCGGGCAAGGGCTCTTTTGTCACCCAGCCCAAGCCCTTCCAGGAACTGGGCCGCCTGCAGGGCTTTGCCGAGGCCATGGGCGCGCTGGGACACGAGACCTTTAACAAGCTGCTGAGCCTGCGCACCGTGGCGGCCACGGTGCAGGTCGCTGAAAAGCTGCGGCTGGAGCCCGGCACGCCCGTGACGGAAATCCACCGCGTGCGCTACCTGGACCGCCAGCCTGTCTCGCTGGACATCACCTGGGTGCCGCAGCCCATCGGCGAGCGGCTCTCGCGCGAAGACCTGGCGGGCCGGGACATCTTCCTGATCCTCGAAAACGACTATGGGTTGCCGCTGGGCCATGCCGACCTGGCGATCGACGCCGTACTGGCCGACGCGCCGCTCGCCGCGGTGCTGGAAGTCGGCACCGGCGCACCGGTGTTGCGCGTGGACCGCCTCACGCACGGCAAGGACGGCACGCCGCTGGACTACGAGCACCTGTATTGCCGCGCCGACAACTTCCAGTACCGGCTGCGCATACACCGCGGTTGACGACCCCTTCAACGACAACGACAAACGACAACAGGAACTCTCCGAAAGAACCCCATGCTGCAAACAATTGAACGCGAAGTCGATGTGCTGGTGATAGGCGGCGGCACCGCCGGGCCCATGGCGGCCGTGAAAGCCAAGCAGGCCAACCCGGCATCCCGGGTGCTGCTGCTGGAAAAAGCCAACGTCAAGCGCAGCGGCGCCATCTCCATGGGCATGGACGGGCTCAACAACGCCGTCATCCCCGGCCATGCCACGCCCGAGCAGTACGTGCGCGAGATCACCATCGCCAACGACGGCATCGTGAACCAGAAAGCCGTGCTGGCTTACGCGCAGAACAGCTTTTCGATGATCGAGGAGCTCGACCGCTGGGGCGTGAAGTTCGAGCGCGACGAGACCGGCGACTACGCCGTCAAGAAGGTCCACCACATGGGCAGCTATGTGTTGCCCATGCCCGAGGGCCACGACATCAAGAAGGTGCTGTACAAGCAGTTGAAGCGCACCCGTGTGGAAATCGAAAACCGGCTGGTGGTGACGCGCCTGCTGACCGCCGAAGACGGCCGTATCGCGGGCGCCATGGCGTTCGACTGCCGCACGGCGGACTTCCACGTGATACGCGCCAAGTCGGTAGTGCTCTCGACCGGCGCCGCCGGCCGCTTGGGCCTGCCGGCCTCGGGCTACCTCTTCGGCACCTATGAAAACCCGACCAACGCCGGCGACGGCTACAGCATGGCCTACCACGCCGGGGCCGAGCTGTCGGGCATCGAGTGCTTTCAGATCAACCCGCTGATCAAGGACTACAACGGCCCGGCCTGCGCTTACGTCACCGGCCCGTTCGGCGGCTACACCGCCAACAACCAGGGCGAACGCTTCATCGAATGCGACTACTGGAGCGGCCAGATGATGTGGGAGTTTTACCAGGAACTGCAGGGCGGGCGCGGCCCGGTGTTCCTCAAGCTCGACCACCTGGCCGAAGAAACCATCTCGGCCATCGAAACCATCCTGCACAGCAATGAGCGGCCCAGCCGCGGGCGCTTTCATGAGGGCCGCGGCACCAACTACCGGGAAAAGATGGTCGAGATGCACATCTCCGAGATCGGGCTGTGCAGCGGCCACTCGGCCTCAGGCGTGTGGGTCAACGAACACGCGCAAACCACGGTGGCCGGCTTGCATGCCGCGGGTGACCTGGCCTGCGTGCCGCACAACTACATGCTGGGCGCCTTTGTCTACGGCCGCATCGCCGGCGAAAGCGCGGCCCGCTACAGCAACGAGAACACGCACGCGGCACTTGACGCCTCGCAGGTGGAGCGCGAGCGCGCCCGCGTCTGGGCGCCGCTGCAGCGCGAGCACGGCCTGCCGCCCAACCAAGTCGAGTACAAGCTGCGCCGCATGGTCAATGACTACCTGCAACCGCCCAAGGTGACGCGCAAGATGGAAATAGGCCTCGAGCGCTTCCAGGGCATAGCGCAGGACCTGGACCAGCTCAAGGCGCGCGATCCGCATGAATTGATGCGCGCCATGGAGGTTCACTTCATCCGCGACTGCGCCGAAATGGCGGCGCGCGCCTCGCTCTACCGCACCGAAAGCCGCTGGGGCCTGTACCACGCCCGCGTGGACTTTCCGGCCCGCAACGATGCCGACTGGTTCGTCCATGTGCAGCTGCAAAAGAACGCGCAGGGCGAGATGGGCTGCTTCAAGCGGCCGATTGATCCCTATGTGATTCCGATTGCCGACCAGGAAAAGACCGCTTACCAGCGCCTGCGCATCCCGGCGGAAAAAGCCGCCGCTGATGAGGCGCTTGCCGCCTGACGCTTGGCCCCCATTCCCTGAAGACCTGAAGACCTGAAAGAAACCCCATGCAAGTCGCCCCCTTCGCCTTTCTCCCGCACAACGTCCCGGTGTCCGTCGACGCCGATAAATGCATCGCCGACAAAGGCTGCACCGTCTGCGTCGACGTCTGCCCGCTAGACGTGCTGGCCATCGACATCAGCAAAGGAACGGCCTATATGAAATTTGACGAGTGCTGGTATTGCATGCCGTGCGAGAAGGACTGCCCGACCGGCGCCGTGCACGTTGACATCCCTTACCTACTCAGATAACTCACCGCCAAACACATCACAGAGGACTCGCCATGAAAACCATCATCCAACCCCTGTTCGCCCTGGCCTTTGCCATGACGGCCGTCGCCAGCGCCAGCGCCGAAACCATCCGCGTGGCCATAGGCACGCAGGACACCACCATCAATTGCGCCACCGGCGGGCTGCTGATACGCGAGCTCAAGCTGCTGGAGAAATACCTGCCGCGCGACGGCAAGTACAAGGACGTGACCTACGACATCCAGTGGAAGAACTTCACTTCGGGCGCGCCACTCACCAACGAAATGGTGGCCGACAAGCTGGACATCGGTTCCATGGCCGACTTCCCCGGCTCCAACAACGGCGCAGCCTTCCTGAAAGCGGGAAAACAGAGCCTGTTTATCACCGTGCTCTCCGGCAGCACGCTGGGCAGCGGCAACGGCATCGTGGTGCCGAACGAATCGAAAGTCACCTCACTGTCCGAACTCAAGGGACGCACGATTTCCGTCCCCTTCGCCTCTACCGCACACGGCATGCTGTTGCGTGCCGTGGCTGCGCAAGGCTGGGACCCGCAGAAGGACGTGAATATCATCACGCAAGCCCCCGAGGTGGCGGGCCCGGCGCTCCAGGCCAACAAGATCGAGGCGCATGCCGATTTTGTGCCCTTCGCAGAGTTGTTTGAACACCGCGGCATCGCCCGGAAAATCTTTGACGGCGCACAAGCCAACGCCCCGACGTACCACGGCTCGCTGGTGAGTGGCGAGTACGCCAGGAAGTACCCCGAAATCGTGGTCGCCTTCCTCCGCGCATCGATAGAGGCCGATCGCCTGATCGCCGCTGAACCCGAAAAGTACAGCGAACTGATCGAGAAGGTCACCGGCATCGAAGCCGCCGTGAACTACCTGTACCACGGCCCGCTCGGCCTGCAAACGCGCGACCTCACCTGGAAGCCCGAGTATCGCAAGGCGTTGGCTACCTCGATAGAGACGCTCAAGCTGATGGGCCGCGAGTCGCCGTTGAAGGCCGAGACCTTCATTGACGACCGGTACATCCGCGCCGCCTTCAAACAATCGGGCATGAACTACGAAGCCAGGCTTGCGAATTACGACAAGCTGCCGCTCAAAGCCAATGACGCCCTGACGGGCAAGCCCATCACCGAGTTCCAGCGCGTGGCGGGCATCTGGGTGCAGGGCGAGCCCAAGGTCCGCCACTACGCGAGCATCGAAGGCGCGTTCGCCGACCTGCAGAAGATCGAGTCGCAAGGCAAGAAAACGCGGGCGGTGTACGTGCACGACCATATCCACCGCATCAAGCTATTGGCGCCCAACACCTGGTACGCGGCGGACGCCAAAGGGCAGCTCAGTGCCTTTTTGCAAAAGGACGCCGCCAACGCCTACGCCGCCGCCAACAAGGGCCGCGTGCTCGACTTCACCGCCGCGCGCGGCTCGGCCAAGGCGTCGCTGTAACACCCTGATCGCCCCAGACGCCACGCCGCCATGAGCGCCATCCATCCTTTGCCTGCCGCCACCCCTTCGTCCATTGGTAAACCGGCCGCCAGTGCTCCCGCGCAGCCGGGCACCCTCGCGCGGCGCACCTTGCGCATGGGCTCGCTGTTGGGCTGCCTGCTGCTTTGGCACCTGGCGTCCAGCCATCACGCGCACCTCGGCCTGGTGACTTTTGCCAACGTGCCGCAGCCCGCCGAGGTGGCGAGCGCGGCCTGGGCCTTGCTGCAATCGCCCAAGCTGCTAAACCACCTGGGCAGCAGCCTGATGCGCATTGCCGTGGGCTTTGGCCTGGCCGCGTTGCTGGGCGTGGGCCTTGGTCTTGTGATTGGCCGCCTGCGCGTGTTGCACGACCTGCTCATGCCGCCGCTCGAAGTGCTGCGCCCCATCCCCGCGGTGGCGTGGATTCCCCTGGCGATCCTGATGTTCCCTTCATCCGAAGGCAGCATGATTTTCATCACCTTTATCGGCGCGTTGTTTCCGATCCTGCTCAACACCATCCATGGAGTTGAGGGCGTGGACCCACGGCTCATCGCCTCGGCACGAAGCCTGGGCACAAGGCGCTGGCAGCTTTTTTCCGAGGTGGTTGCGCCAGGCGCGGCACCTAGCATCGTGACCGGCTTGTCCATCGGCATGGGTACCTGCTGGTTTTGCCTCGTCACCGCTGAAATGATCGCCGGGCAATATGGCATCGGCTACTACACCTGGGAGTCCTATACCGTGCAGAACTACCCCGCCATCATTGTCGGCATGCTGGTGATCGGCGTGCTGGGCATGGGCAGCAGCGTGCTGATTCAGCGGGCCGGCCAGTGGCTGATGCCCTGGTATCGCCCGCAAAGGAATGCCCGATGAGCCATTCAGACCCGCAAGCCGTGCTGAGCGGCCATGTCGGCATCGAGCACGTCTCCATCCGCCTGGGCGACGACGATGGCGGGCGCGGTGCCACCGGCGTCGAGGTGCTGCACGACGTGTCGCTTTCCTTCGCACCAGGCGAATTCATCTGCCTGCTGGGCCCTTCAGGCTGCGGCAAATCCACCCTGCTGGGCGCGCTGGCCGGCCACCTCAAGCCCTCGCAGGGCCGGCTGGAACTGGACGGCGTGGCCATTGAAGGCCCGGCGCCCGAACGCGGCCTGGTGTTCCAGCACCACACACTGTTTCCCTGGAAGACCGTGCTGGACAACGTGGGCTTCGGCCTGAAGATGAAAGGCATCGCCAAAACCGAACGCGACCGGCAAGCCGCTGAACTGCTGCAGCTGGTGGGCCTGGCGGGCTTCGAGCAGCGCTACCCGCGCGAGCTGTCGGGCGGCATGCAGCAGCGCGTGGAGATCGCCCGCGTGCTGATCAACCACCCGCGCGTGCTGTTGATGGACGAGCCCTTCGGCGCGCTGGACGCCTTGACGCGGGTAAAGATGCAGGAGCTGCTGCTGGACATCTGGGCCCGCATACGCACCACCCTGGTTTTTGTCACGCATGACATTGACGAGGCCCTCTTCCTGGCAGACCGCTTGCTGGTGATGAGCCCGCGGCCCGGCCGGATCATTGAAGAACTTCGGCCCGGTTTCGCGCGGCCGCGGCATGCGGGCCTGGTCACCGACCCGCGCTTTGTGGCGCTCAAGCGCCACTGCCTCAGCCTGCTGGACCATGACACCGCGCCGCTGCCCCTTCAACGCCTCACCCCGCTCGGCCAGCCACGCGGCGCCGGACCACCGGACGCCTGGCGCTTTGCCGTTTGAACATTTCATTTCACAAGACACCCACACATGACCGCTCTTTTTGACGACAACGCATTGCTCTCTCCTGCCCTGCGGCAGCGCCTGGAGAGCAGCGACGCCGGCATCCGCCGCGTGGCCCTGCTCGAACTGGCCGACCATGAAGAAGAGGATCTGCTGCCCTGGCTGGTGGCCGGGCTGACGGACAGCGCGCCTGAAGTGCGCGCCGAGGCAGCACGCCGCCTGGCCGGCTGGGAAACACCGGCCGTGGTGAAGGCCCTGGCCGGCGCCTTGCTCGACGACAACGAAGCCGTACAGACCGCGGCCGCGCAATCCCTGGCGGAACTCAAAAGCACGGAAGCCGGCCATGCATTGCTGCCATGGGCCAGCCATCCACAGGCTTTTGTGCGCGCCGCCGCCCTTCGCGCGCTGCGCGAACTGAGGTTGCCGCAAGCGGTGGATCCCGCACTGGACGCGCTGGCGCATGACAGCGCCGCCGTGCGCCGCGAGGCGGTCGGTGTGCTGGGTTGGCTCAAGCAGTCGTCGGCGCTGCCGCTACTCGCGCGCATCGCCAATGAAGACAGCGACGCCGAAGTGCGGCGCGCTGCCACGGGCGCACTGGGCCTGGCCTTGCAGGGCGAAGCCGCCCAGGTGCAGCAAGCGCTGCTCGCCGCGCTGCGGGACCCGGCCTGGAATGTGCGCGAAGAAGCAGCCGCCACGCTGGGCAAGCTCAGGCTGGATGCGGCGCCGGCACTCATCGAAGCGCTCGACGATGCGTATTGGCAGGTCCGCCTGCGCGCGGCACGTGCCCTGGGCCAGCTGAAAGCTGCCGCTGCCGTCGCGCCGCTGGGCCGCGCGTTGCAGCACGAAATCAGCAACCTGCGCAAGGAAGCTGCGATTGCGCTGGGAGAGGTTGGCGGCGGCACCGCCATCGCGCTCCTGCAAGCCGCCCTCGCCGACCCCGACCCTGAAGTGCGAAAGCTGGCGCGGCTGGGTCTGGCCCGCTGGCAGCAGCCGGCATGAACGGCGCTGCCACCGCCGAGCCACCCAGCGAAATCGCGCTGGATGCCCAGGGCCTGGACGTGCAATGGGTTGACGCGAAATTTCGGCTGGAGGCCGCCCACCTGCGCAACCAGTGCCGCTGCGCCGCGTGCAAACAGCTGGCGCTGCAGGGCACGCCGGTGATCGCGGGTGCAGGCATTCAGTTGACCAACGCATCGCCGGTCGGCAGCTATGGCCTGCAGCTGCATTTCAACGATGGGCATGAGCGCGGCATTTATCCGTGGAGCTATCTGCGTGAGTTGGCCGAGGCCTGAAGACACGCCAGCCGCGCATATGGATAGAGCGCTATCAGCTATCAAAGGCGTGGCATGGATCAGGGAGCGCGGCGTACCTGTACCGAATCGGGCAGGCACTGTGAGCCGATCACCACGCAACTGCTCCAGATGCAACAGTTTGACCCTGAAAGCACACCAAACCCACCGAAAACCGCCCTGAATCACTGGCATGGATGCTGCGTTGTTGAGCGTGTCAACCACTCACTCCTCACGCCATGACTATCACTCGCTTCCTCGGCCTTGCCACTTTGTCTTTCGGCCTGCTGGCCACCCAGGCCCATGCCGCCCCGCCTCTCGAAAAAACCGACATCCGCTACCAGGGCTGGGTAGGCCAGGTCACCTGGATAGAGCTGGCCGAGGACCTCGGCTACCTCGCGCCGCTCAAAGCCAAGTGGGTGGGCAACACCATCAGCGGCCCGCAGGACATCCAGAGCGTGGTCACCGGCGACGTCGACCTGGGCGGTGCCTTCAACGGCGCGGTCGTCAAGCTGCTGGCCAAGAAGGCGCCCATCAAGGCGGTGCTGGGTTACTACGGCGTCGACGAGAACACCTGGACTGGCTACTACGTCAAGGAAGACAGCCCGATCAAGTCGGCGCGCGACCTGATCGGCAAGAAGATCGCCGTCAACACGCTGGGCGCGCATCACGAGTTCATGGTGCGTGAATACCTGGACCGCGCCAAGCTCAGCGAGGCTGAAGCCAAGCAGGTCACGCTGGTGGTGACGCCGCCGGTCACCGGCGAGCAGGCGTTGCGCCAGGGCCATGTGGAAGTCACCACGCTCGGCGGTGTCTTGCGCGACAAGGCGCTGGAGCGTGGCGGCATACGCCCACTGTTCACCGACCGTGCCCTCTACGGCAACTTCACCGCGGGCAGCATCGTGCTGCACGACAAGTTCATCGCGCAGAACCCCAACACCAGCCGCCACCTGGTGTCGGCGCTGGCGCGCTCCATCGAGTGGGCACGCAACACGCCGGCCACCGAGGTGCGGGCGCGCTTCGTCAAGATCATCGAAGCCCGCAAGCGCGCCGAAAGCGCCGACAGCATCCAGTACTGGAAAAGCACCGGTGTGGCGGGAACCGGCGGCGTGATCAAGGACGCCGAGCTGCAGATCTGGATCAACTGGCTGGTCAAAGACGGGCTGCTCAAGCCCGGCCAGGTCAAGCCCTCGGACCTGTACACCAATGCCTTCAACCCCTACTTCACCAACGCCGACAAACTGGCGTCCGCCAAATGAGCGCCGCCAAGATCCGCTTTGAGAACGTCAGCAAGGAGTTCACCGTCCGCGCGGACGACGGCGCCGCCGCAAAGCGCTTTGTCGCGGTCCATGACGTCACGCTGGATGTGAAGCCCGGCGAGTTCCTGGTGYTGGTGGGGCCCAGCGGGTGCGGCAAGTCCACGCTGCTGGACCTGCTGGCCGGCCTGGCGCTGCCCACCAGCGGCCGCGTGCTGATCGACGGCCGGCCCGTGACCGGCCCGGCGCGTGACCGCGGCGTGGTGTTCCAGCAATACGCCCTCTTCCCCTGGCTGACGGCCCTGGACAACGTGGCCTTTGGGCTGGAAGTCGCGGGCTTGGGAAAGCGCGCCCGGCGCGAAAAGGCTGCGCACTACCTGACGCTGGTCGGCCTGACCGACTTTGCCAACCGGTTTCCGCATGAGCTCTCGGGCGGCATGAAGCAGCGCGTCGCCATCGCGCGCAGCCTGGCCTATGAGCCGCAGGTGCTGCTGATGGACGAGCCGTTTGCGGCGCTCGATGCGCAGACGCGCGAGACGCTGCAGGAAGAACTCGTGGAGATCTGGCAGCGCACCGGCAAGACCATTGTGTTCATCACCCACGGCATCGACGAAGCGGTGGTGCTGGGCCAGCGCGTGGCCATCATGACGACGCGCCCCGGGCGCATCAAGCGCATCGTGGACATCCCCGAATCCTTGCGCGCCGGCACCGACGACGTGCGCTCGCTGCCGCTCTTCGGTGAACTGCGCCACGAGATCTGGTCACAGCTGCATGACGAGGTGGCCTCGGCACGCCAGGAGCGCCGCGCGCGCATTGCCTCACAAGCCCAAAAGAAAGAAACCGCCCATGTCTGATATTGCCCTGAACGCGGGAAGCCTTTCCGCACCTTCCGCACCGTCCACGCATGCGGAGCGACAAACGCTGCAAGCACAAGCACAAACTCCGCCGGTGTGGCTGCGGCTATACCGCCAACTCGCCAATGCCACCTGGCGCTCGGGCCTGATCGTGGCGCTGGCCCTGCTGTGGGAACTGGCACCCCGGCTCGGTCTGACCGACCCGACCTTCCTCCCGCCGCTCAGCGAAGTGCTGGCCGCCGGCTGGGCGCTGGCGCTGAATGGCCAGCTGTGGGAACACACCTCCATCAGCCTGGCGCGCTCGCTGGGCGGCTTGCTGCTGGCCATCGTCTTTGCCATCCCGCTGGGACTGGCCATCGGCTGGTACCAGCGCCTGGGCAATGCGCTGAACCCGTTGATCGAGCTGCTGCGCAACACCGCGCCGCTGGCCCTGCTGCCGGTGTTTCTCTTGCTGCTGGGCATCGGCGAGGTGTCCAAGCTGTCCATCGTGGTTTACGCCTGCGCCTGGCCGCTGCTGCTCAACACCATCTCGGCGGTGCGCCAGGTCGATCCGCTGCTGGTGAAGTCGGCGCGCACCATGGGCGCGTCCTCGCGCCAGCTGTTCCTGAAGGTGATCCTGCCGGCATCTGTCCCGACCATCTTCGTGGGCATACGCCTGGCCGCCGCCTCGGCCATGCTGGTGCTGATCGCGGCCGAGATGGTGGGCGCCAAGGCCGGGCTCGGCTACCTGATCATCTACGCCCAGTTCAGCTTCCTGATCGCCGACATGTATTTCGGGATCATCGCCATCACCGCCATCGGCGTCACCCTGAACTTTGTGCTGGAAAAACTCGAGAGCCACTTCACGGCGTGGAAGCCAGTCCAGGCCCGCAACTAAAACCAATTCTTTGATCGACGGAAAGACATTCTCATGACTCAACGCAAACTTCGCCTGGGCGCTTTCATCATGGCCACCGGCCACCACATCGCCGCCTGGCGGCATCCCGGCTCGCAGGTGGACTCGGGCGTCAACATCGACCACTACATCGAGGTGGCAAAAATCGCCGAGCGCGGCCTCTTCGACCAGGTCTTTGTGGCCGACAGCCCGGGCATGGCCTTTCACGGCGACGACGAGGCCTTCAGCCGCCAGGGCCGGGTGTCCTACTTCGAGCCGGTGACCTTGTGGGCCGCCTTGTCGGCCGTCACCAAGCACGTCGGCTTTGTGGCCACGGCTTCCACCACCTATGAAGACCCCTTTCTGCTGGCGCGCAAGTTTGCCTCGCTCGACCACCTGAGCAAGGGCCGCGCGGCCTGGAACGTGGTGACCACCGGCGCCGACAACGTGTACGGCAATTTCGGCCTGGACAAACACCCCGAGCCCGCCGTGCGCTATGAGCAGGCGCATGAGTTCATCGACGTGGTCAAGGGCTTGTGGGACAGTTTTGAAGACGACGCCTTCTTTCGCGACCCAGTGTCGGGCAAGTATTTCGACCCGGCCAAGGTGCATGCGATCAACCATTCGGGCAAGTACTTCAAGGTCAGCGGCCCACTGAACCTGGAGCGCCCGCCGCAGGGCTACCCCGTGATCGTGCAGGCAGGGTCTTCCGAGCCGGGTCGCGAGCTGGCCGCCGCTTCGGCCGAAGCCATCTTCACCGCGTGGACCAGCTTGGCCGAAGCGCAGGCCTTCTACCGCGACGTCAAGGGCCGGTTGGCCAGATACGGACGCCGGCCCGAGCAACTGCTGGTGCTGCCGGGCATCTCCCCGGTGGTCGGGCGCACGCAGGAAGAAGCCGATGCCAAGTGGGCCGAGCTGCAAAAGCTGATCCACCCCGCCGTTGGCCTGAACACGCTGCACACCTTCTGGCCTGGCGAAGATTTGTCGAAGTGGGACCTGGACGCGCCGCCGCCCTACATTCCCGAGCCGCCGCCGGGGCAGAACAGCCGTGCCCACGTGGTGCTGGAGCTGGCCCGGCGCGACAAGCTCACCGTGCGCCAACTTTACGAATACCTGGCCGGCGCGCGCGGCCACTGGGTCGTGGTGGGCACGCCGCAAACCATTGCCGACAGGATGCAGGAGTGGTTTGAAAACGGCGCGGCCGATGGCTTCAATGTGATGCCGCCGGTGCTGCCTGAATCACTGAACGACTTTGTCGAGCTGGTGATCCCCGAGCTGCAGCGGCGCGGCCTCTTCCGCACCGAATACGAAGGCAGCACCCTGCGCGAAAACCTGGGCCTGGACCGGCCCGCCAACCAGTTCACCGTGAAGGCGCGGAAGGTCGCCTAGTCCGCATACATCGTGTCCCCTGGGTGGGATTTTCAAGGCCTGCGGTTTTATGCCGCAGGCCTTTTTTTTGAACCTTCAGGCCGCAACGGCCACCGGCGCCGCGGCGCTCTTGCCGGCATTGCCGGCGGGCTGCCCCGCCTTTGCATGCACCGTCGAGCGCCGGCCGTCCACGCTGACCGGCACATCGCCGGCCAATGTCACGCGGCGCACCACGCGGTGCTGGTCACCGTAGTCGTTGATGGCGTAGTGCTGGGTGGCGCGGTTGTCCCAGATCACGACGTCGCCCTGCGTCCAACGCCAGCGTACCGTGTTCTCCAGGCGGATGATGTGCTCCTGCAGCACCGACAGCAGGTGCTGCGAGTCGGTGCTGGAATAACCCACCAGCTTCTTCACGAAGTGCCCCAGCACCAGCGCGCGCTCGCGGGTTTCGGGATGCACGCGCACCACCGGGTGCTCGGCCTCATGCAGGGTGCGCGTGAACACCTCACGGTAATGTTTGGCGCCTTCGTCCGAGATGTCTTTTTCCGGGCGATGCGCGGCGTAGTCGTAATCGTTGCCGTGCACCGCCCACAGCTTGTCGGCCAGCTCGCGCAAGGCCGGCGGCAGGCCCTGGTAGGCCGCGGCGGTATTGGCCCAGACGGTGTCGCCGCCCCAGGGCGGGATCACCACGCCGCGCAGCACCGAGATCTTCGGCGGCGCGACCGCGAAGGTCACGTCGGTGTGCCAGGAGTTGGCACGGCCGCCGTGCGCCGAGTCCAGTTCCAGGATGTAGCCGCTTCCCTGGCGCGAGGGCACCGTCGGGTGCGGCACCGGGTCGCCGAGCCGCTGGGCAAAGGCCTCCTGCGCGGCATCGTCCAGGTGCTGCTGGCCGCGCAGGAAGAGCACCTTGTGCTTGAGCAGCGCCTGGTTGAGCGCCACCACGGTGTCGCCGGAAATCTCCGCCGACAGCCGCAGGCCGCGCACTTCCGCGCCTATGCGGCCGGCGACCGGCGTGATGTCGAGAATGGGGTGGGAAGCATGGAGTTGGGTCATGGAGCTGCCTTTGCATATGGCCGTTGCCGGCCTGGGTTGAAAAGGCAGAAGAGGCAGAAGTCATGCCAACAAACGACGCGTGAAAGCAGTGGTTTTCAGGTGTGAAAAGGCCAGGCTTGCTGCAAACCGGACAGTACCGGTTTGCCAGCCAACACCGGGCTCATGGCACTGGGCGAAATGCAGCAGCCGGCGCGGCCGCCAGTTGTTTGTTCAGTCGGCGTCCGCTGGCTCGACCGGCTCAGGAAGCTCATGGCCAGCATCGAGCAGGCCGTGGCGTTTGAGCAGCGTTCTCAGCGCGTTGCGCGACACGCCCAGCCGGCGCGCGGTATGGACCTGGTTGCCTGCGGAGAATTCATACGCGGTTTTGACCAGGGTTTCCTCGACCTGGTTGAACAAGCCGGGCTCGGCAGCATGCAGGCGCTGCAGCAAGACCTCGCGCAGCGGGTCAGAGTCGGGTTCGGGATCGGGAGTTGCTGCAGCTGGCACCGCCTCCACGGCCGGCACGATCGGCGCGGCCGGCTGCGCCCTACTGCTGCGTGATCTGCCCGCCACTGACCGCTGATTCACCTGCAGATCCACCGCCGTCAGCCTGCTGCTTGGCGCGACGATCAAGGCGTAGTGCACGACGTTTTCAAGCTCGCGGATATTGCCCGGCCAGTCGTGCGCGAGCAAGGCCTGCTCGGCATCCGGCGCCAGGCTGGCGCCGGTGATGCCCAGGCGCGCCGAATAGCTGGCCAGGAAATGGCGCGCCAGCGGCAGGATGTCGCCGGGGCGTTCATACAGCGGGCGCAGCTCCAAGGTGGCCACGCTGATACGGTAATAAAGGTCGGCGCGGAAGTGACCGGCGGCCACGGCGTTGCGCAGGTCAACGTTGGTGGCCGCGATCAAGCGCACATCCAGCGCGATGGGCTTGCGCGAGCCCAGGCGAACCACCTGGCGCTCCTGCAGCACCCGCAGCAGCTTGACCTGCAAGGCCAGCGGCAAATCGCCGATCTCGTCGAGAAACAGCGTGCCGCCGTTGGCCGATTCAAACCAGCCTGCGCGCGCCTGCGAGGCACCGGTGAAGGCGCCGCTTTCATGGCCGAACAGCTCGGCATCGATCAATGCTTCGCTAAAGGCGCCGCAGTTCACCGCCAGGAAGGGCCCGCGCCGCCCGCTGCCCTGGTGCACGCGGCGCGCCAGCAATTCCTTGCCGGTGCCGGTCTCGCCGATCACCAGCACGGTGGCGTCGGTGGGCGCGACCTGCTCCACGCGCTCCAGCAAGGCCACCGAGCCTGGGTCCTCGAACACCAACGCCTTGGCGCGTATGGACAAGGCGCCGGCGTTGGGAAGCGTCAGCAGGTGCGACATGCGTTTGCGGCGTGTTGGCTGCGTGGCTTTGTGCGTGGTTTAGAAACCAGGCAGTACGGCGCCCTTGAACTCGGCCTGCACAAACTTGCGAATCTCTTCCGAGTGGTAGGCCTTCACGAGCTTGGCGACCCAGGGCTTGTCCTTGTCCTGCTCACGCACGGCCAGCAGGTTGACGTAAGGTGACTTCGCGGCTTCCTGCGCAATGGCGTCTTTAGGGTTCAGGCCGGCCGACAGCGCGTAGTTGGTGTTGACGGCCGAGGCGTCCAGGTCGTCGAGCGAGCGCGGTAGCTGGGCGGCATCCAGTTCAACGAACTTGAGCTTCTTGGGGTTCTCGATCACGTCCAGCGGCGTGGCCTTGAGGCCGGCTTCGGGCTTGAGCTTGATCAGGCCCTTGTCCTGCAGCACCAGCAGCACGCGGCCGCCGTTGGTCGGGTCGTTCGGGATGCCGAAGCGCGCGCCTTCCTTCAGCTCGGCCAGGCTCTTGACCTTCTTGGAGTAGAGGCCAATCGGGAAGTTGACGGTATAGCCCACGTTGACGATCTTGTAGCCGCGGTCCTTGACCTGCTGGTCCAGGAAAGGCTTGTGCTGGTAGCTGTTGGCGTCCAGGTCGCCGGCGGCGAGCGCGGCGTTGGGCTGGATGTAGTCGCTGAACTCGACGATCTGGATCTTCAGGCCGTCTTTCTCGGCGATCTTTTTGACCTGCTCAAAAATCTGTGCGTGCGGGCCGGCGGTGACACCGATCTTCAGGGGCTTGTCCTGCGCCAGCACGGCGCCGGAGAAAGAAGCCGCCAGCGCGAGTGCGACGGCGGATTGAATGAGAGTGCGTTTGTTCATGGTTCTTCCTTTGGATGAATTGAAAAATCGTTGTCTTCTTGTCTTGGCCCCTCTCCCCCTGGGAGAGGGTTAGGGTGAGGG
>NZ_JBFUGK010000057.1:0-20908 GCF_056402935.1 Polaromonas sp. P3_B1 | reverse complement strand
CCCCAACCCTCCCCCAGAGGGGGAGGGAGTAAAGACGCTCCTCACCGGCAGCCACTACGACACCGTGCGCAACGGCGGCAAGTACGACGGCCGCCTCGGCATCTTCGCGCCCATGGCCTGCGTGCGCGAGTTGCACCGCCAGGGCAAGCGCCTGCCCTTCAACATCGAAGTCGTGGGCTTTGCCGAAGAGGAAGGCCAGCGCTACAAGGCCACCTTCCTGGGTTCGGGCGCGCTGATAGGCGACTTCAAGCCCGAGTGGCTGGAGCAGAAAGACGCCGACGGCATCACCATGCGCGAGGCCATGCTGAACGCCGGCCTGAAGCCCGAGGAGATCCCCCTTATCAAGCGCGACGCCGGCAACTACCTGGGCTTTGTCGAAGTCCACATTGAACAGGGCCCGGTGCTTAACGAGCTTGACCTGCCGCTGGGCATCGTCACCTCGATCAACGGCAATGTGCGCTACCTCTGCGAGATCAGCGGCATGGCCAGCCACGCCGGCACCACGCCCATGAACCGCCGCCGCGACGCCGCCGCCGCCGCTGCCGAACTGCTGCTGTATGTGGAACGCCGCGCGGCGCAGGATGGCGACTCGGTCGGCACCGTGGGCATGCTGCAGGTGCCCAGCGGCTCCATCAACGTGGTGCCGGGGCGCTGCCTGTTTTCGCTGGATATGCGCGCGCCCGTCGATGCGCAGCGCGACGCGCTGGTGGCCGACGTGCTGGCCGAGCTCAAGGCGATTTGCGAACGCCGCGGCGTGCACTTCACGACCGAGCTCACCGAGCGCGCCGCCGCCGCGCCCAGCGCGCCCGCCTGGCAGCAGCGCTGGGAGCGTGCGGTCGACTCTCTGGGCGTGCCGCTGCACGCCATGCCCAGCGGCGCCGGCCACGACGCCATGAAGCTGCACAAGGTGATGCCGCAGGCCATGCTGTTTGTGCGCGGCCAGAACTCCGGCATCAGCCACAACCCGCTGGAAAGCAGCACCAGCGACGACATCGAGCTTGCGATCCAGGCTTTCACCCATCTGCTCACCCATCTCGCCCCCTGACCACCATGACCTTCTCCACAGACTACGCAACGCTCGACAGCTGGATAGATGCCCACTTCGACGAGGAAACCGCATTCCTGCAGCAGCTCATACGCGTACCCACCGACACGCCGCCGGGCAACAACGCGCCGCATGCCGAGCGCACCGCCGAACTCATCAAGGCCTTCGGCTTCGAAGCCGAGAAACACCCGGTGCCCGAAGCCGAAGTGCGCGGCTACGGCATGGAGTCCATCACCAACCTGATCGTGCGGCGCCAGTACGGCGGCAAGGGTGAGGGGAAAACCATCGCCTTGAACGCCCACGGCGACGTGGTGCCGCCCGGCGAGGGCTGGACCAAAGACCCCTACGGCGGCAACATCGTCGACGGCAAGATTTACGGCCGCGCCGCCGCCGTCAGCAAATGCGATTTCGCGAGCTTCACCTTCGCGGTGCGCGCGCTCGAGGCACTAGGCACGCCGCTCAAGGGCGCTATCGAGCTGCACTTCACCTACGACGAGGAATTCGGCGGCGAGATGGGCCCGGGCTGGCTGCTCAAGCATGGCCTCACCAAACCCGACCTGCTGATCGCGGCCGGCTTCTCTTATGAAGTCGTCACAGCGCACAACGGCTGCCTGCAGATGGAAGTCACGGTGCACGGCAAGATGGCCCACGCCGCGATTCCCGACACCGGTGTCGATGCGCTGCAGGGCGCGGTGCACATTCTCAACGCGCTCTACGCGCAGAACACGCTTTACCAGGAGGTCACGTCCAGGGTCGAGGGCATCAAGCACCCCTATCTCAACGTGGGCCGCATCGAAGGCGGCACCAATACCAATGTGGTGCCCGGCAAGGTGACGTTCAAGCTGGACCGCCGCATGATCCCCGAAGAAAACCCGGCCGAGGTCGAGGCCAACATCCGCCAGGTGATCGCCGATGCGGCCGCCGGCTGCAAAGGCATCACCGTCGACATCAAGCGGCTGCTGCTGGCCAATTCCATGCGCCCGCTGCCCGGCAACCGGCCGCTGGTCGAGGCCATCCAGAAGCACGGCGAAGCGCTGTTCGGCCAGAAGATCCCGGCCATGGGCACGCCGCTGTACACCGACGTGCGCCTCTACGCCGAAGCCGGCATCCCCGGCGTGATCTACGGCGCCGGCCCGCGCACCGTGCTCGAATCACATGCCAAGCGCGCCGATGAGCGGCTGGACCTGGAAGACCTGCGCCGCGCCACCAAGGTAATTGCCCGCACGCTGCGCGACCTGCTGGCCTGAGCGAAGCGCCGCCGACCTTAAGCCCACCGGCTCACCTCACTCGTGGGTGTAATCCAGCAACGCAAGGTATTCCTTGCGGTCGGCCTTGACCCATTGCTTGACGCCGATCTCGGACAGGATGCCGGCTGACTGGCTGTTCATGGCCAGCAGCGACTCCGTCAGCTTGCTGACCATGTCCGGCGGCACACCCGGGGCCGCGAGCACGGACCAATTCACCACGGGCTGGGTTTCACCGATGACGCGGCCGCCACTTTCCTGCCATTTTTTGGCGATGGTCGGGTTCACCGCGCCCACCTCGGCAAGGCCCGCCGCCACCTGGGCCGAGACGGAATCCTGGTAGCGCGTGTAGGAAATATAGGGCTCGCGCACATTCATGCGGCGGATCTCAGCGCGCGCGACCGCCACCGTGGCGGAAGATTCATCCGGCATCAGGATTTTCTTGCCGCTCAACTGTCCGATGGTGGTGATGGGTGAGCTGTTGTTCACGATAAACGCCGCCTTGTAGGGCTCGGGCCGGCGCACCAGGGGCTGGTAGCCGCCGTCGCGAACCAGCTTGGACAGCTGATTGACGGATTTTCCGAAAATAATCAGCGGCTTTTGCTCCGACGAGGCCTGCCGCACGAAATTCTGGATATCGATCACAGGGTCGACAAGCACCTGCTTGCTGCGGATCTGCCCGCCCAGGTAGTCGGCCCAGCCCCGGTAGCGCAGGGCCAGCATCGAGATGCTGAGGTCCGCCGTAACCGCCTCGTTGATCAGCAGCCGCCAGCGCTCCGCGCCGCCCGCCTGCTGCTGCTGGCCCCAGCTGATTGTGGGAAAGCCCTGCCAGGCCGCGGCAGCCGCCGCGGCCCCCACCACGCCGCGAAGAACCGCGCGGCGACCGGTTACGTGTGACAGCACTGTATTCATTTGATCACCTTTGTAGGGTTGATTGCGGATTGCACACTCTTCTTCGCTGCCTCGTCCTCCCATTGCCTGGCAGCTGTCAGGCTTGCCTTGAATGCCAGCGCACTCTCAAGCAGCCACTTCTTGTTGTCTTCAGAAAGGGCGTAGCTCAACCTGAACTCGTCCATGGGCATGCGGTCCTCCCGCACGGCCTTGATCAAGCGGTCCACTTCGGCCGCGGCATGCGCGGGCGTCGACAGCAGCACCAGGCGACTCATCTTGTCGGGGTTGTTGGGTACATGGCAGTTCACGCACTGCGACTCGCGCATCTGCAGCGCCAGGTCGCGGTAGCGCTTTTCCACATTGGCCAGCTGCGGGTTCTCCGGCCGGTACAGGCCGTCGAACAGCGTCACCGCCGGCTGGGTGCGGCCTTTGTCGTCGGTCCACAGCCAGGGGCCCTGGTATTTCTCATGCTGCACCGCCACCACCGGCTGCAGCAAAGGCGTGGACGCCACGTCGGTGAACTGCGCCACCTTGATGGTGGCCGTCTCGGGACTCATCCACAGCATCATGCTGCGGGCGTTCTCGTACATGGCCCATTTGGCCTCGTCGTGCCAGAACGGGTAGGGAAACTGGCCCGGCGGCATGCGATTGCGAAACGCCGCTTCCAGCCGCACCAGGAACATCTTCTCGTCGGCCACCCATTCCACGGTATGGCGGCCGTTGAACATGAAGAGCGGCGCATACATGCCGGTCCAGGCGTCCGGCGCGAACTGCGTGAGGTTGGTCTGGCGCAGCGTCGCATTCTCTTTTTTGTTCTGCCGGCCCCACAGCACGATGGGCGCCACGTGCGCGCGCAGCTGGCTGGGGCCGAACAGGGCTTGCCGGCACTGGTTGTAGGCGCCGACGTCACCGGCCGGCGCCAGCGGGCAGTTGCTGGCGAGTTCCGCGGCGATTTCCGCCGCCGCTTGCTCGATATTGGGCGGCACGGCCCTTTTTTCCTGGGCTTGCGCGCCGCAGGAAAGCGCGAGCACGGCGGCCAGCAGCCCGGTTCGCCATGCCGACGGCGACAGCGGCTTCGTTCGAATCAACACGTCCATTTTTTTACTCCCTCGTGTAGTCCAACAAATCCAGGTAATCCTTTCTTTCGGCTTTGGCCCAGGCCTTCACGCCCATCGATGTCATGACGGCGGTGCTTTCGGGATTGGTCGCCAGCAACGCATCGCGCAGCTGCTGCACCATGTCCGCGGCCACGCCGGGACCGGCCAGAATCGACCAGTTCACCACCGGCTGCGTTTCAGCCACCACGCGCCCGCCGTCTTCCACCCACTTTTTGGCAATGGTGGGGTTGACCACACCAATCTGGCCCATTCCGGACTTCACGAACTGCGCGACCTCCTCCTGGAAGCGCACATGCGTCACGCGGATCTGGCTGAGTTTTTGCCGCCGCAGTTCCGCCAGGGCCACCGCGCTGGTGGCCGCGAACTCGTCGGGCATGATGACCTTGGCATCGGCCGCATCCGTGAGGGTTTTGATCGGGGAGTCCTTGGCCACGATGAAGGCCGCCTTGTAAGGATCGGCGCGCCGCACCACCGGCTGGTAGCCGTTGTCGCGCACCAGCTTGGCCAGCTGGTTGACGGACTTGCCGAAGACGAACTCGGGTTTGCTGGCGCCCTGGGCCACCGCCATGAAGCGCTTGATGTCGACCATGGGCTCCACCACAATGGGCCGGCCCTTGAGCTGGGCGGTGATGAAATCGGCAACAGGCCGGTAGCGGTTGGTCAGCACAAAGGAATTGGTGTCGCCTCCCACGGCTTCGTTGATCAGAAAGCGCCAGTTCGTCCCTCCCGACCCTGCGGCGGCCGGCTTTTTGCCGGCTGCCGCGGCTTGGGCCCAGGCATTGCCCGCCCCTCCCATTCCTCCAGCAAGGGCGCCCAGGCCCAGAATCGACAACATCTGCCGGCGAAGCGGCGAAAAAGGCGTTTCCGTAAGAGCTTTGTTTGGTTTCATCGTTGTTTGTTAGACCGCTTCGGCCGCTGCCCCAGGCTTTCTTAAAGCCTGGGACTGAGCGGCACCACGGCTTAATCCCTTCATCCCTGCCATTTGCGTAGTGACAGTGGCACTCTATGGACGAGCCCCGGAAATAGTCAAAGCCTGATTGCGGCGCCTTTCCTGTCAGGACTGACAGGTCAAAGCGGCAACTACCCGGACAGGCACTTCCGCCCGTCGAGGTCAAACGTAAACAGCTGTAACCTCACCCTGGCTTCGCAGGCTTGCCGGATTTCCCGAAGACGGCTCGCTTTTTTGGAGCGACCAGAGCCGCGGCACTCTTGGGTATGCCGGGGACTGGCAGGATTACCAAGCGGCGAATACGGGCTTGGCGGATACGCCAAAGAAAAGAGGCCTAAGCATTGCAAACCCCCACCTGTGAGTAATTACAAGGTGCGAACACTGACAGCGTTTGGGCGGGGCATCTGTTGCGCTTTAGCCAAGGCGCGCCGCCGTTTGCCCGCCCCGGAGGGCTGGAGGAGCTTGCCGGCATCCCAAAGCGCTCCGAAAGTTCTACTCTGCGGAGACGGCAGGCATTGTTTTTGCTGTATCGTTTTAGGGTTTGCCTTCCCGCGGACCACAAGCGCCCCCGTTCTTCCCGTTCCTCCTTATTGGTTCCGTCCGCCCCTCCGAAATCCCTTCAAGAACTTCCCGACATGAAAAACCGCGCACTTGCACTCCCCCACCTGGCCGCACGGATTAGCGGGGCAGCGTTTGCCCTGATGGCCTTGAGCGCGCATGCGCAAAACACCCCCATCAAGTTCCAGCTCGACTGGCGCTTTGAAGGCCCTGCCGCGCTCTTTCTCACGCCCGTGGCCAAGGGCTACTTCAAGGCCAACAAGCTGGACGTCACGGTGGATGCCGGCAACGGCTCGGGCGGCGCGGTCACGCGTGTGGCATCGGGCACTTACGACATGGGTTTTGCCGACCTGGCATCGGTCATGGAATTCCACGCCAACAACCCCGACGCGCCCAACAAGCCGGTGGCGGTGATGATGGTCTACAACAACACGCCGGCCTCGGTCATGGCGCTCAAGAAATCGGGCATCAAGACGCCGGCCGACCTCAACGGCAAAAAAATGGGCGCACCGGTGTTCGACGCCGGCCGCCGCGCCTTCCCGATTTTTGCCAAGGCCAACAAGGTGACCGGCTTCCAGTGGACCTCCATGGACCCGCCGCTGCGCGAAACCATGCTGGCGCGCGGAGACGTGGACGCCATCACCGGCTTTACCTTCACCTCGCTGCTCAACCTCGAGGCGCGCGGCGTCAAGGCCGAGGACGTGGTGGTGCTGCCCTATGCCGACTTCGGCGTGAAGCACTACGGCAATGTGGTGATCGCTTCGCCCAAGCTCATCAAGGAGCACCCGGAGGCCGTCAAGGCCTTCCTGCAGGCCTTCACCAAAGGTGTGAAAGACGTGGTGGCCGACCCGGCTGCCGCGATTGAATTCGTCAAGGCGCGCGACGGCATCATCAACGTGCCGCTGGAGGTGCGCCGCCTGCGCCTGGCGATCGACACCGTGATCAACAGCCCCGACGCGCGCGCCGAAGGCTTCGGCCAGGTGAAAGCCCCGCGCCTCACGCTGATGGCCTCGCAGGTGTCCGACGCCTTCGGCACCAAGACCCGCGTTGACCCTGCGCTGGTGTGGAACGGTTCGTTCCTGCCCAGCGCTGCAGAGCTCAACGTGCTACCCGTTCCCAAGAAATAAGCATGTCCCTGGCGACCGCCGATAACCATCACTTCGTTGATTTCCGCAACGTCTGGCTCGCCTATAACGACGAGCTGCTCGCACGCAAACAGTTTTCCGTCGAGGCCATAGACCTGCAGGTGCGGCAAGGCGAGTTCATCGCCATCGTCGGGCCTTCGGGTTGCGGCAAGTCCACCTTCATGAAACTGGCCACGGGCCTGAAGATGCCTTCGTCCGGCCGCATCCTGATCGACGGCCGGCCCGTGACCGGGCCACTGAAAATTTCAGGCATGGCCTTTCAGGCGCCCTCGCTGTTGCCCTGGCGCACCACGGTCGGCAATGTGCTGCTGCCACTGGAGATCGTTGAACCTTACCGCAGCCAGTTCAAGGCCAAACGAAAAGAGTTCGAAGAACGCGCGCGCCGCCTGCTGCAAAAGGTCGGCCTGGCTGGTTACGAGGACAAATTCCCCTGGCAGCTCTCGGGCGGCATGCAGCAGCGCGCCAGCATTTGCCGCGCGCTGATCCACGAGCCCAAGATGCTGCTGCTCGACGAGCCTTTCGGCGCGCTGGACGCCTTCACGCGTGAAGAGCTCTGGTGCATACTGCGCGACCTCTGGACCGAGCAGCGCTTTAACGTCATCCTGGTCACGCATGATTTGCGCGAGTCGGTGTTCCTGGCCGACACGGTGTACGTGATGAGCAAAAGCCCGGGCCGCTTTGTGGTGCGGCGCGAGGTCGAGCTGCCGCGCCCGCGCGACCTCGAAGTGACCTACACCCGCGAGTTCAGCGACATCGTGCACGAACTGCGCGGCCACATAGGCGCGGTGCGCGGCGGGGCCGCGCCATGAACATGAACAACAACAAACAGCTGGAGCGCTGGGCGCCCTGGGTGCTGCTGGCGGTCGTGGTGTTGCTGTGGCAGGTGGCGTGCAGCGCCTTCACGGTGCCCGAATTCATTTTCCCGGCGCCCTTGGCGATTGCCCAGGCCATGGCCGAGTTCGCCACGCCGATTGCCGAAGCCGCCTGGAAAACCTTCTGGGTCACCCTGGTCGGTTTCGGCCTGTCCATCGTGGTCGGTGTGATGCTGGGTTTTCTGGTCGGCTCATCGCGCCTGGCTTACGCGGCGGTGTACCCCCTGCTGGTGGCCTTCAACGCGGTGCCCAAGGCGGCGATTGTTCCCATCCTCATCGTCTGGTTCGGCATAGGCATAGGCCCCGGCATCCTCACGGCATTTTTGATCTCGTTTTTTCCCATCACCGTCAATATGGCCACCGGCCTGGCCACACTGGAGCCTGAACTCGAAGACGTGCTGCGCGTGCTGGGCGCCAAACGCTGGGACATCCTCGTCAAGGTCGGCCTGCCGCGCTCCATGCCTTATTTTTTTGCATCCCTCAAGGTGTCGATCACGCTGGCTTTTGTCGGGACCGTGCTGGCCGAGATGACGGCCGGCGATTCGGGGATTGGTTATCTCATGCAGAGTGCCGGTTCGCAGCAACGGTTGGCCTTGGCGTTTGCCGGGTTGGTGGTGATTGGGGGGATGGCGATGGCGATGTATGAGTTGTTTAGTTATGTTGAGAAACATACTACTGGGTGGGCTCATCGGGGGTCGCATTAGGCCGGGTCTTGCTCCGGCCTTGCGCGCTCTTCCTCCTCACCCTCCTCCTTCCTCTGCTTAGTTCAGCTGGCCGGGACTCGCCCCGGCGGGCGACTTACTTTCTTTTGCTTCGCCAAAAGAACGTAAGCAAAGAAAAGGCGACCCGCAGTCTGGGTCCCTCCGCTTCGCTTCGGGCAACCTGCGGTGCTCGAGCCAAGCGGGGTCAAAAACAACTCGCTTCGCTCAGACACGTTTTTGCCCTGATCCGCTTGTCTCTGCGCTCCTCGGCCCAGCCAGGACGGGGAAGTCCGAATACAAGAAGAAAAATACTGAACTCCAAAACAAGGACACGCCGTGGCGTGTCCTTGTTGTTTTAAGTATTTGTTTTTTCCTTCGGCTGTTTGGCTGTTCGGTATCCGGGCCCCTTGTGTATGCGCCGAGGAGCGCAGGTCCAGACGGATAAGGGCAAAAACGTGTTTGAGCCGCAGGCGAGTTGTTTTTGACCCCGTCTGGACCGAGCACCGCAGGCTGCCCCGTAGCGAAGCGAAGGGGACGCAGACACCAGGGTCGCCTTTTCTTTTGCTTACTTTTGGTGTTTGCGTAACTTCGCTGCGCGAAGTGAGCAAACCCCGCGCGCGTAGCGCGCCTTTTGGCGAACAAAAGAAAACCCGCTTTGCGGGTTTCGATAAAAGTGAGTTGCCGCCGGGCAACCCCCGGCCAACAGAACTAAGAAGAGGGCGGTGAAGAGAGGAAGGAGGAGAGGGAGAGGAGCGCGCAAGGCCGGCGCAAGACCCGGCTAAAGAAACCGCTCCAACAGACGGCGCGATGCCCGGTCCAGCGCCGTCATATCCCGCACACTGTACTGCACCCCCTGGCTACCAGCGATCAGCAACCCAACCCGCCCGAGGCGACGGATATCCTCCTCGCCGCGGAGGATAAAAGAAGTCTCCCCCCGGTCGGTCTCGACCGTCCAGACGCTGGGTGTGCCGAAGCTGGAGACGCTTTTGAGCCGCGTCACTTCGGGCACGAAGTCACGCAGGGCCAGCTCTTCCTGCAGCAGCGTTCGCGCCGCTTCAGGCACGGCCTGCAAGTGGTCCACCCAGGCGACTTCATGCCCTTCGGTGTTGACCAGCGAAACGCCTTCGTCAGGGGCGGCGATGGGAAAGGCACGCACCGGCACGACGCCCGCATGCGCCTGGCCTCCCGTATCGGTGAAGACAAGGCGGCCTGAGGCGTCACGCGCCAGGTCGAAGCTTGGGTTGGAAGAAATATCTGCCATATGAAGTCCTGCGCTCATGTGTTGCCCGCGTGCTGTGCGGTGTGGGCCAGTTGCGAGGTCGCCACCGCGATGCGGCGCTCCTGGTCTTCCTGGTCGCCCTCTTCGCTGTCGACCTGGCGTGCCTGGGCTTCATACAGCCGCCAGTAGGCGCCCTGTTTGGCCATCAACTCATCGTGCGGGCCGACTTCCACCACCTGGCCGCGGTCCATCACGACCAGGCGGTCGGCCTTGCGCAGCGTCGAGAGGCGGTGGGCAATCGCGATCGTGGTGCGACCCTGCACCAGGTTGTCGAGGGCGCGCTGGATTTCCTTTTCGGTCTCGGTGTCCACCGAGGACGTCGCTTCGTCCAGGATCAGGATGCGCGGGTCTATCAGCAGTGCGCGCGCGATCGAGATGCGCTGGCGCTCGCCGCCCGACAGGCCCTGGCCGCGTTCGCCCACCAGCGAGTCATAGCCCTGCGGCAGGCGCAAAATGAATTCATGCGCATGGGCGGCGCGGGCGGCCGCGACGATCTCGGCGCGCGTGGCGCCGGGCTTGCCGTAGGCGATGTTCTCGGCAATCGTGCCAAAGAAAAGAAAAGGCTCCTGCAGCACCAGGCCGATGTGGCGGCGGTAATCGGCCACGCCGAAGCGGCGTATGTCGGTGCCGTCCACGCTGATCGCTCCATCGCTCACGTCGTAGAAACGGCAGATGAGGTTGACCAGCGTGCTTTTGCCGGAGCCGCTGTGGCCCACCAGGCCGATCATCTCGCCGGGCCGTATCTGCAGGTCCAGCCCGCGAATCACCGAGCGGTTGCCATAACGAAAGCCCAGGTTCTTCATGTCGATGCGGCCTTCAAGCTGGCCTATCTTGATGGGGTTGGCGGTTTCGGGCACGTTGGAGACATGGTCCAGGATGTCAAAAATCCGCTTGGCGCCGGCAGCGGCCTTTTGCGTGACCGAGACAATGCGGCTCATGGAATCGAGCCGGCCGTAGAAGCGGCCTATGTAGGCGATAAACGCCGTCAGCACACCGACCGTGATCTGCTGCCGGGACACCAGCCAGATGCCGAAGGCCCACACCACCAGCAGGCCCACTTCGGTCAGCAGCGACACCGTGGGCGTGAACAGCGACCAGGTCTTGTTGAGCTTGTCGTTGACGGCCAGGTTGTGCTGGTTGACTTCGCGAAAGCGCTGGGCCTCGCGCTTTTCCTGGGCAAAGGCCTTCACCACGCGGATGCCGGGAATGGTGTCCGCCAGCACATTGGTCACATCGGACCAGACCCGGTCTATCTTTTCAAAACCGGTGCGCAGCTTGTCGCGCACCACGTGGATCATCCAGCCGATGAAGGGCAGCGGCAGCAGCGTCACCACGGCCAGCCAGGGGTTGATGGAAAACAGGATGACCGCGGTCATCACGATCATCAAGACGTCGGTCGCGAAATCCAGCGCGTGCAGCGACAAAAAGACGCAGATGCGGTCGGTTTCGGAGCCTATGCGCGACATCAGGTCGCCGGTGCGCTTGCCGCCGAAATAGTCCAGCGAGAGCTCCAGCAGGTGGTCGAAGGTGGCGGTGCGCAGGTCGGCGCCTATGCGCTCGGACACCAGCGCCAGCAAATAGGTGCGCGCCCAGTTCAGCGCCCAGCCCAGCACGGCCGCGGCCAGCAGGCCGCCCAGCAGGGCGCCGACCTTCCAGGGCTCGATCTGCTGGCCGTTCTGGAAGGGAATCAGCACGTCGTCCATCAGCGGGATGGTCAGGTAGGGCGGCACCAGCGTCGCGGCGGTGGAGGCCAGCGTCAGTAGAAACCCGGCCAGCAGCTGGTGGCGGTAGGGATGGGCAAAACGCCAGAGGCGCAGCAGCACCCAGGTGGAAGGCGGGGTGTGCAGCTCGCGGGCGCAGGCCGGGCATTCCTCGCTGTCCGGCGGCAGCGGCAGGTCGCATTCGGGGCACAGGGCCGCCTCGTCGGCTGGCGGCGCCTCGGCCAGGCCCTGGACGGCCTGCTGCTGCACGAACAGCCGCACCAGGCGCAGCGCCTGCACGTTGGCGCTCAGGGTAAACCGCCATCCGGCCAGTCGCTGGCCACCCTGGTGCAGCTCCAGCGTGCCCACGCCGGCGTGGTCGAAATGGCGCAGCGACAGGCCCGGCAAGCCCTTGCCGGCGGCGTCCACCGTAGGCCAGGCGGCCCATTCACCGCCCGGGTCGCGGGCCAGCAGGCGGCGGTCGGTCAGGGCCAGCAGGCCCTGGGCGAAACGAAGTTGGCCGTCAAGGTCAACCGTAAGCGTACATAAAACGTTTTCGTGGGTTGCAAGTTGTGAGCGAAGCCCCGCCAAGGCGGGGTCGGTAAGGCTGGAGTCGTCTGCCGGGTGTTTGTGTTGCATTGTGTTGGTGAAATCTTGGCGTCCCGCATCTGGCGCGGCTGGGTTTTCGCAGGTTTTGGTCGTCGCGCGTCGGGAACCCGAACCCGGGATTTTCGCCGAATGCGGCCCGGAACAACAGAATTTGACCCTCAATCCCCGAAAATGGCGAAACCGGCTACCGATCCCCCATCCCCAGCCAGGCTCGTTCGCGACAAGAACAAAGACACAACGCACATAACGAGACATACAGGGATCCACAGGGGCCTTCACCGGCCTCACACTGAAATTCATCGGCCAGGACCGCCGCTTTGCACCGACGGGTGCGGCCGCCCTGCCTGGCCGACCATGCTGCGAACCATGAGCCCTCAGGACGACATCAAGCTGCTGCGCATCAACTACCTGCGCGGACCCAACATCTGGACATACCGGGCCGTGCTTGAGGTATGGCTGGACCTCGGCAAACTCGAGGACTTCCCCTCCAACGAACTCCCGGGCTTCAACGACCGCCTGGTCGCGCTGCTGCCGGCCCTGCTCGAGCACCAGTGCGGCGTGGGCGAGCGCGGCGGCTTCATCCAGCGCCTGCGCGAAGGCACCTGGTCAGGCCATGTGCTGGAGCACGTGGTGATCGAGCTGCTCAACCTGGCCGGCATGCCCACCGGCTTCGGCCAGACGCGCAGCACCTCGCAGCGCGGGGTTTACCGCATGGTGTTCCGGGCGCGCGACGAACAGGTCGCCCGCACCGCGCTGGCCGAAGGCCACCGCCTGCTGATGGCCGCCATCAACAACACGCCCTACAGCCATGCCGACGTGCAGGCCGCCGTCGGCAAGGTCCGCGACAAGGTCGACGACTGCTACCTCGGGCCCAGCACCGCCTCCATCGTGGCCGCCGCCACCGACCGCCGCATTCCCCACATCCGCCTGAACGAGGGCAACCTGGTGCAGCTGGGCTACGGCGCCAGCCAGCGCCGCATCTGGACGGCCGAAACCGACCTCACCAGCGCCATTGCCGAGGGCATCGCCCACGACAAGGACCTCACCAAAAGCCTGCTGGCCACCTGCGGCGTGCCCGTGCCCGAAGGCGAGATCGTCGCCACCGCCGAAGAGGCCTGGGAAGCGGCCGAAGACATCGGCCTGCCGGTGGTCGTCAAACCCTCCGACGGCAACCACGGCCGCGGCGTTTCGCTGGACCTCAAAACCCGCGCCGAAGTCGAAGCCRCTTTCACGGTGGCTGCCCGTCACGGCAGCGAAGTCATGGTCGAGCGCTTTGTGCGCGGCCATGAGCACCGCCTGCTGGTCGTCGGCGGCCGCGTGGTCGCCGCCGCGCGCGGCGAAGCCGCCTGGGTGACGGGCGACGGTGCCTCCACCGTCGTCCAGCTGGTCGATGCCCAGCTCAACACCGACCCGCGCCGCGGCGTGGGAGAGGACTTCCCGCTGGGCCGCATCAACGCCGCCGAAGACGGCGCCGTCATCCTCGACCTGCAGCGCCAGGGCCTGACGCCCGACGCCGTGCCCGCCGCCGGCCGCGAAGTGCTGATCCAGCGCAACGGCAATGTGGCGCTCGATTGCACCGACGCCGTCCACCCCGAGGTCGACCACGTCGTCTCGCTGGCCGCGCGGGTGGTGGGCCTGGACATCGCCGGCGTCGACGTCGTCGCGCAGGACATCTCGCGCCCGCTGCACGAGCAAGGCGGCGCCATTGTCGAAGTCAACGCCGGCCCGGGCCTTTTGATGCACCTCAAGCCCGCCGAAGGCGCGCCCCGCCCCGTGGGCCGCGCCATCTGCGACCACCTCTTCCCGCACTCGTCCGACAGCGACAACCCCAACGACGGCCGCATCCCCATCGTCGGCATCGCCGGCTCCGGCGGCAACTACCGCGTTGCGCGGCTGGTGGCCTGGCTGCTGCACCTGTCCGGCCGGCACACCGGCCTGGCCTGCCAGGCGGGTCTCTTCCTCGACCAGCGCTGCGTGGACGCCTCCGACTGCGCCAACTGGGAAGCCGGCCAGCGCCTCCTGATCAACCGCGCCGTGCAGGCCGCCGTGTTTGAAAACGGCGCCGACACGATTCTGCGCACCGGCCTGCCCTACGACAAATGCCAGGTCGGCGTGGTCACCGACCTGGGTGGCGCCCAGGGCCTGGCCGAATTCGACATCACCGACGACGAGCAGATGTTCAAGGTCATGCGCTCGCAGGTCGACGTGGTGCTGCCCAGCGGCGCCGCCGTGCTCAATGCCGGTGACCCGCGCATCGCCGAGATGGCCGAGCTCTGCGACGGCGAAGTGATTTTCTACAGCGTCGATCCCAAGGCCGCGGCCATCGCCGCGCATTGCGCCCAGGGCGGCCGCGCACTTTACCTGCGGCAAGACCAGGTGGTGCTGGCCACCGGCAACAGCGAGGCCTTCCTGCCCGGCCTGGGCAAGCTGGGCGCCTGGCGTGAACGCCGCGGCCTCACCGAAGACGCCCTGCTGGCCGCCGTGGGCGCCGCCTGGGCGCTCGGCATTCCGCTCAACCTGATAGGCGCCGGCATGGAAGCCTTTGAAACCACCCCTAAAACCGCCGGGAGTGCCGAGTAATGGAAGTGTCCCGCATCCGCGCCCTGCGCGGCCCCAACCTCTGGAGCCGGCACACCGCGCTCGAAGCCGTCGTCGCCTGCAGCGCGGTTGAATGCAACATCGCGGGCCTGGCCGGCTTCGAGCCGCGCGTGCGCTCACTGTTCCCCGAAATGGGCGCCTTCCGGCAGACCGGCCACGCCGGGCCCGTCTCATTGGCCCATGTGCTGGAAGCCGCCGCACTGGCGCTGCAAACCGCCGCGGGTTGCCCCCTCACCTTCAGCCACACGGCCGCCACCGTCGAGTCCGGCACCTACCAGGTCGTCGTCGAATACAGCGAGGAAGCCGTCGGCCGCCTGGCCTTTGAACTGGCCCAGTCCCTGATCCACGCGGCCCTGCGCGACACCGCCTTCGACCTTGAGGCCGCCATCGCCCAGCTGCGCGACCTCGACGAAGACGAGCGCCTGGGCCCCAGCACCGGCGCCATCGTCGACGCCGCCGTCGCGCGCGGTATCCCTTATCGCCGCCTCACCAAGGGCAGCATGGTGCAGTTCGGCTGGGGTGCCAGGCAGCGCCGCATCCAGGCCGCCGAAGTCGATTCCACCAGCGCCGTCGCCGAATCCATCGCGCAGGACAAAGACCTCACCAAAAAACTGCTGCGCGCCGCCGGCGTGCCCGTGCCGCTGGGCCGCCCCGTCACCGATGTCGAAGACGCCTGGGCTGCGGCCCGGCAGGTCGGCCTGCCCGTGGTCGTCAAACCGCAGGACGGCAATCAAGGCAAGGGCGTGACCGTCAACATCAGCACGCGCGAGCACCTCGAAGTCGCCTACAAAACCGCCGCCGAACACGGCGAGGTCATGGTCGAGAAATTTTTGCCCGGCAGCGACTTCCGCCTGCTGGTCGTCGGCAACAAGCTGGTCGCCGCCTCGCGGCGCGAGCCGCCGCAGGTGGTGGGCGACGGCCTGCACACCGTGCGCGAACTGGTCGACATCGTCAACCAGGACCCACGCCGCGGCGAAGGCCACGCCACCTCGCTCACCAAGATCCGCTTTGACGACATCGCCGTCGCGCGCCTGGAAGTGCAGGAGCTCACGCCCGAATCGATTCCCGCCAAGGGCCGGCGCGTCATCCTGCGCAACAACGCCAACCTCAGCACCGGCGGCACCGCCACCGACGTGACGGACGACGTGCACCCCTCCGTCGCCGCGCGCGCCGTGGCCGCCGCGCAAATGGTCGGCCTGCACATCTGCGGCGTCGACGTGGTCTGCGAAAGCATGCTGCGCCCGCTGGAATCGCAAAACGGCGGCGTCGTTGAAGTCAACGCCGCGCCCGGCCTGCGCATGCATTTGTCACCCTCCTACGGCAAGGGCCGCGCCGTCGGCGCGGCCATGATCGACGAGCTGTTCCCCGCCGGCGACAACGGCCGCATCCCCGTCATCGCGGTGACCGGCACCAACGGCAAGACCACCACCACCCGCCTCATCGCCCACCTGATGGCCGCCGAAGGCCTGCGCACCGGCATGACGAATACCGACGGCGTCTATATCAACGGCCGCCAAACCGACAGCGGCGATTGCAGCGGCCCCAAGAGCGCGCGCAATGTGCTCATGCACCCCGATGTCGACGCGGCGGTGTTCGAGATCGCCCGCGGTGGCGTGCTGCGCGAAGGCCTGGGCTTTGACCGCTGCCAGGTCGCCGTCGTCACCAACATCGGCAGCGGCGACCACCTGGGCCTGAACTACATCACCACGGTGGAAGACCTGGCCGTGCTCAAGCGCGTCATCGTGCAGAACGTCGCGAACACCGGCTACGCCGTGCTCAATGCCGCCGACCCCATCGTCGCCGACATGGCCGCCACCTGCCCCGGCAAGGTCATCTTCTTCGCCGCCGACCGCCACCACCCGCTCATGGCCACGCACCGCGCCCAAGGCAAGCGCACCGTGTACGTCGACGGCCCCATGCTGGTGGCCGCCGAAGGCGCCTGGATCGAACGCATTCCCCTGCAGGGCGTGCCCCTCACCCGCGGCGGCGCCATCAGCTTCCAGGTCGAAAACGTCATGGCCGCCGTCGCCGCCGCCTGGGGCGCAGGCCTGAACTGGGACACCATCAAGAGCGGCCTGGCCAGCTTCGTCAACGACGCGCACAACGCGCCCGGCCGCTTCAACGTCATGGACTACAAGGGCGCCACCGTGATCGCCGACTACGGCCACAACCCGGACGCCATGCGCGCCCTGGTCGCCGCCGTCGATGCCATGCCCGCCACACCCGGCCAGCGCCGCAGCGTCGTCATCAGCGGCGCCGGCGACCGCCGCGACAGCGACATCCGCGACCAGACCATCATCCTGGGCAGTGCTTTTGACGACGTCATCCTCTACCAGGATGCCGCCCAGCGCGGCCGCGCCGACGGCGAAGTCATGGCCCTGCTGCGCCAGGGGCTGGAAGGTGCGCACCGCACCCGGCGCATTGACGAGATACGTGGCGAGTTCATTGCCATCGATACCGCGCTTGAGCGGCTGTCGGCGGGGGATCTCTGTCTGGTGTTGGTGGATCAAGTGCAGGAGGCGCTTGAGCATTTGGCTGCTCGGGTCAAAGAGGCGAAAGTAGCGCAGTGAGGAATTGAGCCGGGTCTTGCTCCGGCGGGCGCGCTGTACTCTTCTCCTTTCCTCCCTTTTTCCTCTTCTCTTCACTCTGCTGAGAGCTGCTGGCCGGGACTCGCCCCGGCGGGCGACTTACTTTCTTTTGCTTCGCCAAAAGAACGTAAGCAAAGAAAAGGCGACCCTGGTGTCTGCGTCCCCTTCGCTTCGCTACGGGGCAACCTGTGGTGCTCGGTCCAGACGGGGTCAAAAACAACTCGCTTCGCTCAGACACGTTTTTGCCCTTATCCGTCTGGACCTGCGCTCCTCGGCGCATACACAAGGGGCCCGACTACCAACAGCCAAAGGCAAAACCCCGAATATCTAAACCACAAGGACACGCCATGGCGTGTCCTTGTTTGTATTGGAGTTCGGTATTTCGGACTTCCCCGTCCTGGCTGGGCCGAGGAGCGCAGAGACAAGCAGATCAGGGCAAAAACGTGTCTGAGCGAAGCGAGTTGTTTTTGACCCCGCTTGGCTCGAGCACCACAGGTTGCCCGCAGCGCAGCGGAGGGACCCAGACTGCGGGTCGCCTTTTCTTTGGTGACTTTCTTTTGGCGAAGCAAAAGAAAGTTACTTGCCGCCGGGCAACCCCCGGCCAGCAACCCTCAGCAGAGAAAAAAAGAAAGAAGAAGCAAGAAGAGGAGAGGAGAGAGGGGCAAGAGCGAGCCAGCCGGCGCAAGACCCGGCATTCAGTATCGCGGCCCACAAAAAGAAGTGGGCCGCAAGCGGCCCACCTTTGCTTCTGCTTCATCCGGGGTTTTCATCAAACCGCGGCGGAGCGAGTGGCAACTGTTATTGCGATGGCGCGGCGGCGGGCGCCGGGATCACCACAATGTTGTCGGACGAGGTCTGCGGCTGTACGCGCACGTTGGTGGCGCCGGCCGGAACGACCACGGTTTCTATCTGGCGGATGGCGCCGCCGCCGGCAACACTGCCGTCGGTCTTGCCGTAGCCCACGATGCGGGCCTGGCAGGCGACCAGGTCTTCGCCCTGGAAGATGTCGCAGCGTTTGAGCGCATTGGCGGAAAACTGGCCGTTGGCGTTGTCGACCTTGCCGGCGCGTTTGGCGGCGTTGGCGTTGCGCACTTCGGTCATGCAGGTTTCACGGTCCTGTTGCGTACGCCCTGTGAGGCAGGCATTCATCTCGCTGCGGGGGTTGCCCGAGGCGTCGATGCCGGTGGTGCCAGAAGCCATTTGCGCCGAAGCGCCCAGCGACAGCAGGGCGGCAACGCCGAAGGCCGCGGCGCTTTGGGCAAGGCGGAAATACGGGGATGCAGTCATGGTCAAACTCCTTGTTCGAACTCGACGGATGTCGATGAGTGGAGTCTGGTCCGGCGCCGCAGTCGGGCTTGAAAGGAAAAGCTGCGGGCCGCCCGTGCCCTACGCCCCTTGCCCATGTAGGACGGGGCTTTCATGCGTGTCGGCCCGCGGGCCGGTCGCCCCCGCTGCCTTTAAAACACTGGATTCACATACAGATGGCGATCTTCACAGGGGATGCGCAGCCCCGGGAGTTTTGTTTCAGCCCCGGCGTGCGGCCTCGATTGTGGCGACGTCGATTTTTTTCATGGTCATCATCGCGTCGAAGGCGCGCTTGGCGGCCGCGCGGTCCGGCCCTGAGACCGCTTCGAGCAGCACGCGCGGTGTGATCTGCCATGACAGGCCCCAGCGGTCCTTGCACCAGCCGCACTCGCTTTCCTGGCCGCCGTTGCCGACGACCGCGTTCCACAGGCGGTCGGTTTCGGCCTGGTCTTCGGTGGCGATCACAAAAGAGAAAGACTCGTTGTGCTTGAAAAGCGGGCCGCCGTTGAGCCCCATGCAGGGGATGCCGGCGACGGTGAACTCGACCGTCAGGATGTCGCCCTGCTTGCCGTCGGGGTAGTCGCCCGGCGCGCGCATGACGGCACCGACCTTGCTGTCGGGAAAGGTCTTGGCATAGAAGGTCGCGGCCTCCAGCGCGGCGCCGTCGTACCACAGGCAAATCGTGTTCTTGGGGATCATGGCGTGTCTCCTGATGTGCGGGTGATCAAGCGTGGGAATAACAGGCCCCATCGTAATCACCATAAGACCCCGGCTTGCAGAAACCGGCCGATGCGCGTGTAAGCAGGCGTCAATGCCGCGCCGCAGCGCTTTTTACATGGACCAAAGCCGCGGCATGGAGGGCGCGAGTTGCCACATCTCTTTGCGCCAGGCCTGCCAGACCTGCCTGAGCAAAGCCATGGCGGGCTCCACCACGGGCGAGAGCACGCGCAGCACGACGACCTGCGCGTCGGGGCTCGTAGCGCCGGCGCTGGAAGCCAGCGAATGGGCTTCGAGCACTTCACGCGCGCAGTCCAGCGCACGCTCGCGGCGCTGGCGTTCAAGTTTGCTGCCCGCCACAAAAAACAGCGAAGCCATGCAGCGCCGGCCGGCCAGGCCCACGGGGCTGTCCATCAACAGCTTGTCGTTCGCGTCCAGGCGCGCACGCTCCAGCCAGACGCCGGGCACTTCAATATGCTGGCGGAAACTGCCGCCTTCAAAAGGCTGGCCCGCAGCCGGCAGGCCCAGCGCGGTGATGTCCCAGCCCATGAGTTCGGCGCCGGGCGCGAGCTGCATGGTGAGCCGGTTCTCGGCCAGGCAGCCGCTGTAGCAAATGGCTTCCAGCGGCAGCCATTCCATGCGCGCGCCGGCCTGCAGCGTGAGCCTGGTGTTTTGCAGCGCGGACTCGCCGGTCGAACGGTAGAAGCGCGTGGCACCCGGCGTGGTGATCAGGCCATGGGAACCGGGACCGGCGCTGAAGGCCAGCTCCAGCGTGTCGCCGCCCACCAGGCCGCCGGGCGGATGCACGATGACGTTGTGGCAGATGGCATCGCCTTCGGGGTACAGGCTTTGCAGGATGCGCAGCGGCCCGCTGTGGCGGAAATGGGCAAGGGTCTTGCCGGCCTGGTGGGTGTAGTCGAGTGCGAGGGTCGCGGTCCAGGTCATGGGGGGGAGTTTAACGTGGGGCTTTCCCCCGTTCCCCCTGCTGAAGAGGTTGGCCGGTCTTGCTCCGGCGGTGCGCCCTCCTCTGCATCCTGCTGGCCGGGTCTCGCCCCGGCGGGCGAGGCACTTTTCTTTGCTTCGCCAAAGAAAAGTACCCAAAAGAAAGGCGACCCGCAGTCTGGGTCCCCTACGCTGCGCTTCGGGGCAACCTGCGGTGCTCGAGCCAAGCGGGGTCAAAAACAACTCGCTGCGCTCAGACACGTTTTTGCCCTGATCCGCTTGTCTCTGCGCTCCTCGGCCCAGCCAGGACGGGGCAATCGGGAGCGGGGACAAAAACCAAAGAACCAATACAAAGACAATCAAGGACACGCCATAGCGTGTCCTTGTGGTTTCAGGTATTCCTTCCCCACCCCTTGTGTATGCGCCGAGGAGCGCAGGTCCAGACGGATAAGGGCAAAAACGTGTTTGAGCCGCAGGCGAGTTGTTTTTGACCCCGTCTGGACCGAGCACCACAGGCTGCCCGTAGCGAAGCGAAGGGACGCAGACACCAGGGTCGCCTTTTCTTTTGCTTACTTTTCTTTTGGCGAAGCAAAAGAAAAGTGAGTTGCCGCCGGGCAACCCCCGGCCAGCAAGCCCCAGCAGAGGAA
>NZ_JBFUGK010000056.1:0-21261 GCF_056402935.1 Polaromonas sp. P3_B1 | reverse complement strand
ATGATGCGCCTGCCGGCTTTGGCGACACGGCCCAGGGCGCGCAGCTCGCCGTCCCTGAAGCCGGCCAGGAAGTTGATTTTGTATTCGGCCGTGATGACATCGGAATCCTCGGCGGCCATGGTCATTGCAGCGTAGCCGCCGGCGATGTCGGCCAGCGCGCCCATGGCGCCGCCATGGAAGGTGCCCTGCTGCTGCGTCACGCGCTCCGAATAGGGCAGCGCCACTTCGCACAGGCCCGGCTCCACGCGCAGCAGGCGGGCGCCCAGGTGCTGCATCAGTCCCTGGCGCAGGAAGCTGGCTTCGATGCGGCGGAACAGCGCGGAGGGAGCGGGTGCGTCCATGGAGAGCCCTTTACGAGGTGTGAGGGAGACCGGGTTTAGTTGACGTTTACGTAAACGTCAATTATGGCGTATTTGCGGGCCTGAGTGGTTTTGACCCAGCGGCCTGGCGGGAAATGGGAACCCGGCTCAGGCGGCCTTGCTCTTTTCGGCCTTGCCGAGCAGGGCCTTGGCTTCTTTTTCGTGGGTGCGGATTTCGTCGAGGTTGGCCTGCAGGTCCATCAGCTGGGCTTCGAGCTTTTTGCGGTGCTCGCCCAGCACGGCCAGAAACTTGCGCAGCTGCGGCGCGGTGTCGCGCGGGCTGTCGTAGGAGTCGATGATTTCCTTGGCCTCGACCAGCGACAGCCCCAGGCGCTTGGCGCGCAGCGTGAGCTTGAGCCGGGTGCGGTCGCGCGCGGTGTAGACGCGGTTGCGGCCGCCCGCCCCTTCGCGCTGCGGCTGCAGCAGGCCCATGTCTTCGTAGAACCGCATGGCGCGCGTAGTCAGGTCAAACTCTTTTGCCAGGTCGCTGATGGTGTAGGTGGTGGCCATGGGTGATGAGGTCTTGTGCGCGGGCGACAGCGCGGAGCGGGCGCTGTCCCTACAATGGTTGAGCATGACGTTTACGTAAACGTCAAATATACCGTGAATATTGCCATGAACCTCCTCGAGCAGCAACTCCACTACCCCTTCGGCGATACCCTGCCGGCCTCGGGCACGACGCTGGAGGTGGCGCCCGGCGTGAAGTGGATACGCATGGCGCTGCCCTTCGCGCTGGACCACATCAACCTGTGGCTGCTGCGCGACGAGATGGACGACCCGAACCAGGCGGGCGCGAAGATCCAGGGCTGGACCATCATTGACTGCTGCATCAGCCGGGAGGAGTCCAAGGCCCAGTGGGAAGAAATTTTCGCGACGCAGCTCGAAGGCCTGCCGGTGCTGCGCGTCATCGTGACGCACATGCACCCGGACCACATCGGCCTGGCGTACTGGCTGTGCGAGCGCTGGACCACCGCAAGCCACGTGTGCCGCTTGTGGATCAGCGCCACCGACTACCACTCGGCGCGCATAGGCTCGCAGAGCACCACGGGCTTCGGCGGCGAAAGCGCCGCGCGCTTTTTTGCCTCGCACGGCCTGGTGGACCCGGAAGCCATCGAAAAAATCCGCGGCCGGGCCAGCTACTACCCGGGCATGGTGCCCGCGGTGCCGGCCAGCTATGTGCGCATCATGGACGGCATGACGGTGCGCATAGGCGGACGCGACTGGCGCTGCATCAGCGGCTACGGCCACGCGCCCGAACACATCGCCCTGCATTGCGAGCAGACCAGCACGCTGATCAGCGGAGACATGGTGCTGCCGCGCATCTCCACCAATGTGAGCGTGTACGACCTCGAGCCCGAGGCCAACTCCCTCACGCTGTTCCTGGACTCCATCGACAAATTCCTGCCGCTGGACAAGGACACGCTGGTGCTGCCCTCGCACGGCAAACCTTTTCGAGGCCTGCATACCCGCGTAGGCCAGCTGCACGACCACCACCGCGACCGCCTGGCCGAAGTCATGCAGGCCTGCGAAACAGCCCCCTGCAGCGCAGCCGACATCCTGCCCATCATGTTCCCCCGCAAGCTGGACCTGCACCAAACCACCTTCGCCATGGGCGAAGCGGTGGCGCATTTGCATGCGCTGTGGTTCCAGAAAAAGCTTGCGCGCCGGCTGGATGCCGACGGTATTTACCGCTTCAGCAGCGTTCCGGCCTAGCGGCCGAATTAAAAAGCGCCTCTCCCCTACCAGCAGGGGCCGCGGAACCGGCTTTGCCGGGCCGCAGGCGCAGCGCCCCCTCGGGGGGCAGCGCATTACACGGAGCCGAAGGCGAAGTGAAAAGCGTGGGGGCTAATGTCTCCATTTGCGATTGGCAGTCACCAACGCAGTGATATACCCATGCAGCCAGTCAAAGTTGATCGGCTTTTGCAGCAGATGGGCTTCGGGCGGCAGGCCGCCACGCGCCTGGACGGCCTCGGGCGCCAGGCCGCTGATGACCACGATCTGCATGTCGGCGAGCTGCAGGTTGCGCTTGCAGGCCTTGAGCATTTCAATGCCGTCAACGCCGGGCATGGACAGGTCGGTGATCAGCAAGTCGGGCCGCATGCTGGCGATGTCCATCATGGCCTCCAGCGCGGAGGGCATCCAGGTGCAGTCGACCGGCAGGTCCCAGTCCTCGAACTGGCAGCGATAAAGCTCGCGGGTGTTTTCGTCGTCTTCGACCATGAGCACGCGCAGCCGGTTCTTGGGGTCGGTGTCGGCCCGCGACAGTTGCGGGCTGTTCTTGGCGAGGTAGGCATTGATCGACTGCAGTGCAATGCGGCGGTGGCCGCCCAGCGTTTTCCAGGCTTCGATCTCGCCTTTTTCCACCAGCGATTGCACGGTGGCGACGGACAGGCCCAGCAGCTTGGCTGCGTAGCTGGTGCCGCAGTAATCCTCGCTCGAGAAATCCGAAGCGGTGATGGCGGCCTCGAAAGACTTGGGTTCACGCATGGTCAGTCTCGTAAAGGATTGTTTTTCGCATTTTTCGCATTTTAATCAATTCGTTGTAGTAAACCCTAGTGAAAACAGCAGAAAACACGTGAAAACAGGACTTCATCCCGGTAATTAATCGCCTCCGCGACACATTGCGTCACATCAGGACACATCGGGGGCGCCGGGCGTTCTGGGCAGGGTAAAGAAAAACGTCGCGCCCTGGCCCGGGGTGGACTCGGCCCACAGCTTGCCGCCATGGCGCTTGATAACCCGGCTGGACGTGGCCAGGCCGATGCCGGTGCCGGGGAACTCCGATGCGGCATGCAGGCGCTGGAAGGGGTTGAAGAGCTTGTCGGCGTAGGCCATGTCAAAGCCGGCGCCGTTGTCGCGCACGAAATAGACGGGAAGCCCCGCGGCGTCCAGCGTGTGGCCGACGGTGATCTCGGCCACGCCCTCATGGGAGCTGAACTTCCAGGCGTTGCCGAGCAGGTTTTCCATGACCACGCGCACCAGCCGCGCATCGCCGTGCGCCTTCAGGCCTTTTTCGATGTTGATCACCGCCTTGCGGTCCGGGTCGCGCGCCTGCCAGTCGTCCATGATGCCGCGCGCCAGGTCGGACAGGTCCACCGACTTGTTGCTCAGGGGCGCGCGCGACACCTGCGCCAGGGACAACAGGTCTTCGATGAGCTGCCCCATCTGCGCCACACCGGCCTGGATGCGCGACAGGTAATGCGAAACCCTGTCGCCCGCATTGGCGCCCAGCTGTTTGGCCAGCAGGCGGCTGAAGCCGTCCACGGTGTTGAGCGGCGAGCGCAGGTCGTGCGACACGGAATACGAGAAGGCCTCGAGCTCATGGTTGGACAGCCGCAGCGCCGCCTCGATGGCCTTGATTTCGGTGATGTCGGCATCAATGCCCACCCAGAAGGCCACCTGGCCCTGTTCGTCCAGCACGGGCGATGCGCGGTAGGACATGGTGTGGGTGCTGCCGTCGCGGGCCAGCACGCGGCGTATGCCCATGAATTGCGACTGCGCGGCCTTGGCGGTCTCCCACGTGGCCTTGACGTCGGGGAGGTCTTCGGGATGGATGACGGAGAACCATTGGGTGCCGGTCCAGTCCTCGAGCTTGCCGCCCACGAGGTCAAACCAGGCGCGATTGAAATAAGTCGCCGCGCCGTCGGGGTTGATGGTCCACACCACCTGCGGCGCCTGCTCGGCCAGCCCGCGGAACAGCGCCTGCTGGCGCTCCAGCGCCACGGTGCGCTCGGCCACCTTGCGCTCCAGCCCGGTGTTGAGCTGGCTGACCTCTTCCAGCAGGCGCGCGTTCTCGATGGCGATGGAGGCCAGTTGGGCCAGCTCAAGCGCGACGTATTCATCCTGCTGCGTGAACTCGCCTTCATATTTGTCGGACAGCTGCAGCAGCCCGATGTTGCGCCCGTCGCGCCCGGTCAGGGGCACGGCCAGCCAGCCGCGCATGGCCGGATGCTGGTCGGCATAGCCGCCGAAACCGCGCCAGCGCGGATGGGCTTCGAGTTCGGCCTGCGTCATGCGCATGGAGCGGTTGGTCTGGCAGACCATGGCGTAAATGCCGGTGCCGTCGGGCGGCTCGATGAGGCCGCGGTACTTGGCATATTTTTCGGACAGCGAAAGCGCGTTGATGGCCTGCTTCCAGTCGCTGTTGACGGTCAGGCTGACGATGGACTGGTGCGCGCCCACCACGCCCCGGGCCTGCTCGGCCAATTCATGCATGGTGCCTTCCAGCGTCTGGTGCCAGGTGATGGCCTGGGCGGCGTCGGCCGCGCGCTGCAGGGTGAACAGGTGCTCCTGCACGTCGCGCTCGGCCTTGAGCTGGGCGGTGACGTCCATCGCCAGCACGAAGCGCGCCGGCACGCCTGCGTACTGGATGGGCCGCGACATCACCTGGGCGGAAAAAACCGTTCCGTCCTTGCGGCGATGCAGCAAAGCGTTTTGCCTCTCGGGCGAATCGTCGGCAAGCAGGCGCTCCAGGCGCGCATGCTCGGACTCCGGACGGATGTCGAATATTGACATCGCCAGGAACTCTTCGGCCGAGTAGCCGTAGCTGTCGACCGCGGCCTTGTTGACATTGAGAAAACGCGTTGTGGTCGTGTCGAACACCCACATGGGCACCGGCGCCATTTCAAACAGGGCCGCGTAGCGCTGCTCGCTGTCCACCAGGGCCCGCTCGGCGTACTTGCGCTGCGTGATGTCGCGCTCCACCGCCACCCAGTGCGTGAACAGCCCCTTGGCGTCGGTGATGGGAACAATATCCAGGTCCAGCCAGAACTCCTCGCCGCCCTTGGTGTAGTTGATGAGTTCGGCGCGCACCGGCTGCCATGCCTGCAGCGCGGCGCGGATGCGGTCGAGTTCGGCTCGCTGCGTCTTCGGGCCCTGCAGCAACCGCGGCGTCCGGCCCAGGACTTCTTCGCGGGTGTAGCCGGTGCGGCGCTCGAAGGCGTCGTTGACGAAGACGATGCGCGGGCCCGGCGCGTCGATGGGCCCGGCCTCGGTGATCAGCACGATGTCGTTGAGGCGGGAGACGCAGGACTCCAGCAGGCGCAGGTGCTCCTGGGCCTGGTGCTGCTCGGTGATGTCCTGCAGCACGCCGACCAGGCTCACGACTTTGCCGTCCCGCATCACCGCACGGCCCCGTGTGCGCACCCAGATGCGCCGGCCCTTCTCAGTGATAAGCGGCAGCTCCAGGTCCCAGGGCGTACCGTGATTGAACGCGGCTTCGGCCGCAGCCCTGACGACGGGCTGCACTTCCGGCACATAGGAGCGGATGGCCTGCCCAATGCTCAGCCTGGCACCGGGCTCAAGGTCATGGATGCGGTAGATTTCCTGGGACCAGAAGGGCGCCATCGTGTCGGCCTGGACCTCCCATCCGCCGATTTTCGCGAACTCGCCGGTGCGGTTGAGCAGCTCGGTGCTGCGCTCGATTTCCAGTTCCGCCTGTTTGCGGTCGGTGATCTCCTGGATCACGCCGGAGCGGCGCGGCGCCTGCCCGGACGGGTCGTCCTCCGCCCCGTGGGCGCGGCCCATCAGGTGGATCCAGCGCACCTCGCCGGCCGCGGTGACGATGCGGAACTCGACGTCCAGCGGCAGCCCGGCCGCCACGGCGGCGTCGCGCCTGGCCTTGAAGCCCTCGCGGTCGGCGGGATGGATCAGCTGCAAAAACGCTTCGCGGTTTGTCGGGAAGGTCTCCTTGTCCACGCCCAGCACGTCATAAACTTCATCGGACCACCAGGTCTCTTCGCTGCGCACGTCAAGCTGCCAGTAGCCGATACGCCCCAGCCGCTGGGCATCCTGCAGCTTGCGCTGGATGGCTTCGCTGTTCGCCAGTTCCGCCTCCAGGGCACCGCGGTGCTTCTGCAGGGATTCGGCCATGCGGTTAAAGCCCTCGGCAATCCGCGAGAATTCCCCGCCGTCATCGGACGTAGAGACCGGAATGCGCACGTCCAGCCGCCCATCCTGGATGCGCCGGGTCGCCTCCAGGATGTTGCGCGTGGGAATCACGATGGCGCGCCCGCCCATCATCCAGGCCAGCAGGCCGCTCAGGAAAGCCAGCATGGACAGCACGCCGAGCTCGAGCCAGAGCTGCCGCTGGGTGGCGCCCACCACCAGGTTGTGGTCCAGGCTGACCGCCACAAAAAATGCCTCACTCACATTACTGCTGCTGGGCATAAAGGCCCAGAGCCGGCGCTTGCCCGAGCCGTCCGGGCCGTCGGCCGTGCCCGTCCTCAGGCTTTTGACCGCCTCTCGCAGTACAGGGCTGGCCGCCTTTTGCCCCACGCGTATGGGCAGAGCCGGCTTTCCGGCCAGCAGCACGCCGTTGCGGTCATGGATGCCGAGGGCGGCGCCGGGCGGCAGCTGGATGCTCAGCGCCGTCTTCGCCATTTCGCCCAGGTCGACCGAGGCATAGGCCACGACCACGACGCGCCCGTCCCTGTCCAGCAGGGGCAGCGCGAAGCTGATGGAGGGTATGCCCGTGGCGCGGCCCACGATGTATTCACCGGTCACGAATTCGCGGCGCGCGACGGCCTCGCGGAAGTACGCGCGGTCTCCCAGGTAGTTCAGCGTCGAATTGGGAATCCCGTTGCACAACGCCCGGCCGTCCATCCCCACAATGCCCAGGTTGGCGTACAGGGGGAACAGCCGGTTCAGCTCGACCAGGTAGTCGTCGCAGCGGCCGCCTCTGCCGCCCTTGACGGTTTTGCCGTTCTCGTCGCTGAGCAGCTCGGGCGCATGGACGACGGAGGTGAGCACCTGGCGGGCCGTCTCGGCCAGCTGCTGCTGGTTGGAGGCGGCCAGCGAGGCCGCGAACTGCAGGTCGGTCATGGCCCGCTCGACGGCGACATCAGCGTTGTAGACCGCCTTGAAGATGGACAGGCCGAACAGCGGAATAATCGCGGCCAGCACCAGGAAGACGAGGCGGGTCCGCAGCGTGATCTGAACCTTCATCGCGGCCGTCTCTCAGGAGCCCGCCCGAGCCGCACGGGCGCCCGGCGCCACAGGAGAATATCAACCGGCCGCGAGGGATTCATTGACATCCAGCCAATAGGCCTGGAGCCGCTGGAGTTTTTCCGTGAGGTCTCCGAAATCCACGGGTTTGCGGACAAAACCGTTGGCGCCTGCCTGGTAACACGCCACGATGTCGGAGCGCTCGCTGGAGGACGTCAGCATGACCACCGGCACCAGGGCCGTCAGCGGGTTGGCGCGCACGCCGCGCAGCACATCCAGCCCCGAGAGCTTGGGCAGTTTCATGTCCAGCAGGATGAAGGACGGCTGCCGCTGTGTGTCGCGGCCTGCATGGCTGCCCTGCCCGAAAAGATAATCGAGCGCCTGCACACCGTCGCGGGCCACCGCGATCTCCGCTGTCACGCCCTGCTCTTCCAGGGTCAAGACAGTCAGTTCCAGGTGGTCCGGATTGTCTTCAACTACGAGTATGAGCTTGTCGTTCATGGAGGTGCTTGAGAGGTGCGGCATCAATTCCCTGGGGCTTTTCGCATTTTTGATATTTTTGTCATATTACCAAGTAACGCCGACACGTACTACTTTGTTATCGCTGGTGTTATTGCCTAAATCCGGCCCGAACCTGGCCGACCGGGCTTGGCATGGCATGGCCCTGCGGATTCCCGCAGGCGGAACTACCAGCGCGGGATGGCTTCGTCCTTGAGCTGGCCGCGCAATTCGGCATAGTCAGGCACGATAGTGCGCACGGTGTCCCAGAAGCGCGGGCTGTGGTCCATGACGCGCAAATGGCTCAGCTCATGGACCACCACGTAGTCGATGACGGACTGCCTGAAATGGACCAGCCGCCAGTTCAGCCGGATGGAGCCGTCGGCGCTGGCGCTGCCCCAGCGCGTGCCGGCGCTGGAAAGGCTGAGCTTGCGCCACTGCACGCCGAGCTGCGGCGCGAAATGGTTGAGCCGCTCGATGAAGATGCGCTTGGCCTGGCGCATCAGCCAGGCCTGCACGGCGTCGCGTATCTGTTCGGGCGAGGCATTGTGGGGCAGGCCCACGTGCAGGGTCATTTGCGCCACGCCGGGCAGCATGTCGCCGGCCGCGCCCTCATTGCCCTGCAGCATCACCTCGGTGGCGCGCGCCTTGAGTTCGGCGCCTACGCCGCCGAAAGCGTGCCGCGGGTCTATCACCACGATCACCTGCTCGCCCAGGAAAGGCAGGGTGGTACCGTCCTTCCAGTCGATGCGCGCGGACTCCATGCGGTCGTGGCGCTCGCGGGTTTCCTGCAGCTTGGCGAGTATCCAGCCGGATTTCTCGAGCACGGCCTTGTCGATTTCATACAGCGGCACCCATTTGGGCGCGCTCACCGTGAGGCCGTCGGCGCCGGCGGAAAAACCGATGGTCTTGCGCTTGCTGCGCCGGAACTCGTAAGCCACCAGGATGCCGTCCAGCACGGTCTCGCGAGTGGCGCGCGGATGGCGGAAGGTGGCGGGGGCCATGGCCTGCTGCAGGGTCTGGGCGGGGAGTTGCGGGCCGATGAAATCGCCCTCGGGGGCCGCCTCGGGCCTCGGGGTGGAAGCGACCGGTTTTTTGGGCCTCGGCTTTGCGGGCGGCTTGCCATTTTTCGGGCCCGCGGCGCGGGCCGGCGGCGCGGGATGGGCGTCAAACAGGTCGAGCGTGAACTGGAGAAGCCGTTGCATCATGGCAGTTTAGCGCGGCACGGCAGGCGCGGGCGCCGCTCAGGTATTGGCGGCGCCGGACGCCGCGGCCGGGTAGGCCTCGGGGTCCAGCCGATGCATTTCGGACTCTATCCAGGCCTCCACTTCGCGCATCAGCTCGTCGGGTTGCCGGCCCGTGCTGTCGATAGGCTTGCCGATGGAGATGTCGACAATCCCGGGGATCTTGATGAAGGCCTTGCGCGGCCAGCATTTGGCGGAAGTGACGGCGATCGGGATCACCGGCGCGCCGGTTTCGATGGCCAGGCGCGTGCCGCCGGATTTGTAGACGCCCTTCTGGCCGCGCGGGATGCGCGTGCCCTCGGGGAACATGATGACCCAGGTGCCCTGCGCCATCAGGCGTTTGCCCTGCACCACGACCTTGTTGAAGGCCTGCGAGCGCTGGCTGCGGTCGATGTGGATCATGTCCATGCGCGCCATGGCCCAGCCGAAGAAAGGCACGTACAGCAGCTCTTTTTTGAAGACATAGGCCAGCGGGTGCGGCATCAAGGTGGGCATGCACAGCGTCTCCCAGGTGCTCTGGTGCTTGAGCAGCAGCACGGCGGCGCTGGTCTCGCCCGTGGGCAGGTTCTCCATGCCGGTCACCCGGTTCCTGATGCCGAGGATGACGGTGCCGCCGCTGACCGCCAGGCGCAGCCAGCCCGCGCACATCCAGTACATGGTGGTGCCGCTCACGAAAAGCGAGGCGATGATCACAAAGATGGCCCAGGGGACGACGGTGACGGACATCCACAGAAGGTGCAGTACGGAGCGGATGAAGGGCATGGCGGGTTCCGGCTATCGGGTCAGGTTGTAGGGTCGAACAGCGTGTTGCGCGAACGCGGGAGGGTCAATGCGCAATGATCAGATGGCCATCGGCAGCGGCCGGTTGCTGCGCTCCAGCAGGAAGTCGGCAAAAGCCGCGAGGTCCGCATGCACCGTGGTGCCTTGCGGCAGGCCCTCGGGTTGCCCTTTTGCCGACTTGCCGGTGAGCACCAGGTGCGGCTCGCAGCCCGCCGCGGCGCCGGCCTGCAGGTCGCGCAGCGAATCGCCGACCGTGGGCACGCCCGCCAGTTGCATGCCGAAGCGCGCGCCTATCTGCTCGAAAAGGCCGGGCAGGGGCTTGCGGCAATTGCAGCTTTCCTCGGGGCTGTGCGGGCAGTAGAAAACCGCGTCAATACGGCCGCCGACAGCCGCCAGCATCTTGTGCATCTTGGCGTGCATGGCATTGAGCGAGGCCACGTCAAACAGGCCGCGCCCCAGGCCCGACTGGTTGGAGGCGATGACCGCATGCCAGCCCGCATGGTTGAGCCGCGCGATCGCCTCCAGCGAACCGGGCAGCGGCAGCCATTCGTCCGGCGTCTTGACGAAGTCGTCGCTGTCGCTGTTGATGGTGCCGTCGCGGTCGAGGATGACGAGTTTCATGGTGTTTGCCTTTGCCTGGAAGCTTACGCTGCCAACTTGGAAAGGTCAGCTACGCGATTCATCGCCTGGTGCAGGGTGGCCAGCAATCCCAGACGGTTGGCACGCAGCGCCGGATCTTCGGCATTGACCATCACGCCGTCGAAGAAGGCATCGACAGGCGCCTTCAGGGCGGCAAGCGCCTGCAGCGACGCGGCATAGTCACCGGATGCAAAAGCGGCCTCGGCTTTGGGCGCGACGGTTTTCAGGGCTTCCGCGAGAGATTTCTCGGCGGCTTCCTGCAGCAGTTCGGGCTTGACGGCGGCGTCAACGGTGCCTTCGGCCTTCTTGAGGATGTTGCCGACGCGCTTGTTGGCGGCCGCGAGTGCCGGCGCTTCGGGCAGCGCGGCAAAGGCGCGCACAGCGGCCAGGCGCTTGGCGACGTCGCCCAGGCGCTGGGGCTTGAGCGCCAGCACGGCATCGACCTCTTGCGCGCTGTAGCCCTGCTCGCGCAGGGAGCCGGCGAGGCGGTCGTAGATGAAATCCACCAGGGCCACGGAGGCATCCTGGATCTTGTCGCCAAACACCGGCTGCGCGCCTTCGACCAGCTCGGCCAGGCCCAGGGGCAGGTCTTTCTCGACCAGCATGCGGATCACGCCCAGCGCATGGCGGCGCAGCGCGAACGGGTCCTTGTCGCCGGTCGGCAGGTTGCCGATACCGAACATGCCGACCAGGGTTTCGAGCTTGTCGGCCAGCGCGACGGCAACACCCACGCTGCTGCGCGGCAACTCGTCGCCGGCAAAACGCGGCTTGTAGTGGTCTTCAATCGCATCGGCCACCTCGGCGCCCAGGCCGTCGTTGAGTGCGTAGTAACGGCCCATGGTGCCTTGCAGCTCGGGGAACTCGCCGACCATGTCGGTCACCAGGTCGGTCTTGGCGAGTTCGGCGGCGCGCTGCACGGCAGCTACGTCGATGTTCAGGCGTGTTGCGATGGTCTCGGCAATCGCGCGCACGCGCTGCATGCGCTCGCCCTGCGTGCCCAGCTTGTTGTGATACACCACCTTGCCCAGGCCTTCGACACGCGAAGCCAGGGTTTTCTTGCGGTCCTGGTCGAAGAAAAATTTGGCGTCGGCCAGGCGCGGGCGCACCACGCGTTCGTTGCCGCCAATCACCGCGCTGGCATCGCTGGGGCTGATGTTGCTGACGACCAGGAACTTGTTCGTGAGCTTGCCCGCAGCATCGAGCAGCGGAAAGTATTTCTGGTTGGCCTTCATGGTGAGGATCAGGCATTCCTGCGGCACGCCGAGGAATTCTTTCTCGAACTCGCAGACCAGCACGTTGGGGCGCTCGACCAGCGCGGTCACTTCGTCGAGCAGCGCGTCGTCCTCGATCGCCTTGACGCCACCGCCGACTTTGGCTGCCGCGGCCGCCAATTGCTTGACGATCTCAGCCTTGCGCTCGGCAAAGCTGGCGATTACCGCGCCGTCTTTTTGCAGCGTTGCGGCGTAGCCGTCGGCATCCTTCAACACCACCGGGTCCACAGCGGCTTCAAAGCGGTGGCCGTGCGTGGTGTTGCCGGCTTTCAGGCCCAGCGCTTCAATCGGCACCACATCGCTGCCGTGCAGCGCGACCAGGCCGTGGGCCGGGCGCACAAACTTCACGTCGCTCCAGCCGTCGGCCAGCTGGTAAGTCATGACCTTGGGAATCGGCAGTTTGGCGATGGCTTCGAGCAGCGCTTTTTGCAGGCCCTCGGCCAGCGTCGCGCCCTTGACAGTGCTGTCGTAAAACAGCGCCTCGGCCTTGCCGTCGGGCGCGCGCTTGAGGCCGGCCACCGCCGATGCGTCAGCGCCCAGGGCTTGCAGCTTCTTGAGCAGCGCCGGCGTGGCATTGCCGGACGCATCCAGCCCCACGGCCACCGGCATGAGTTTTTGCGAAACGGCCTTGTCGGCGGCCTGCGCGGCCACCGCGGTGACGTGGACGGCCAGGCGGCGTGGCGAGGCAAAGGCGGTCAGCGCCGAGCCGTCCGCCGTCAGGCCCTGGGCCTTGAGTTGCTCAAACAGCACGCCGGCAAAGGCATCGCCGAGCTTTTTGAGCGCCTTGGGCGGCAGTTCTTCGACAAACAGTTCTACGAGAAGGTTTTGGGAAGCGTTCATGGATTTTTTCGGGAATGTCGGAGCGCAAAAATTGCGAGGGCTGCGGCCATCAGCGGCAGCCAGATGGTTTGGACTTCATTGAGCAACACGTCGGCGCCGCGCTGCGTGAAAAATCGGGAAAAGGCGACCGGCGAAACCTCGACCGGCCGCCAGGGGCTGAAAAACCGCTCATCGGAAAACGGCCAGTACAACGGAATGGCCACGCCGCCGTTGGTGAGGGTATCGAGCAGGGGATGCGAAAACATGCAAAGCGCTATCCACGCATAGCCTTGCCACGGTGCCAGCTTCCAATACCGTGCCAGCCACAAGCCGATCAGGCCTGCAACGAGCGCAAAGCCCAGGGTATGGGTAAAGCCGCGATGGCCCCAGATACCGCCGTAATGGATGCCGAGCTTGAAAGCGATGCCGTCAAAGTCGGGAAGTATGGCCGCGACCATGCCCGCCAGCAACATGGAAGGCGGTATCCGTTTGCCGCCCAGGGCCACGGCGGCGGCAATGGGGACGGCAATATGGGAAAAGATGGTGGGCATCGGTTGCGGCGAAGTCAGGCGCGAAAACCTCAGGCGGCTTTTTTGGGCATCTGTTCAACCCATTCGCGCGGTGCCATCGGAAAGCCCAGGCGCTCGCGGCTCTCGTAATAACTTTGCGCCACGCTGCGCGCCAGGTTGCGGATGCGGCCTATGTAGGCAGCGCGCTCCGTCACGCTGATGGCGCCGCGCGCGTCGAGCAAATTAAAGCTGTGCGCGGCCTTGAGCACCTGCTCGTAGGCGGGCAGCGCCAGCTGTTGTTCCATCAGGTGCCTGGCTTGTTTTTCATGCGCGCTGAAGGCGGTGAACAGGAAGTCGGCGTCGCTGTGCTCGAAGTTGTAGGTGGACTGCTCGACCTCGTTTTGTTTGTAGACGTCACCGTAGCTCAGCTTGGAGCCGTCGGCGCCTTCGGTCCAGACCAGGTTGTAGACGTTGTCCACGCCCTGCAGGTACATGGCCAGGCGCTCAAGGCCGTAAGTGATCTCGCCGGTGGCGGGTTTGCAGTCGATGCCGCCGACCTGCTGGAAGTAGGTGAACTGCGTGACTTCCATGCCGTTGAGCCAGACTTCCCAGCCCAGGCCCCAGGCGCCCAGCGTTGGGTTCTCCCAGTCGTCTTCGACAAAGCGGATGTCGTTTTTCTTCAGGTCAAAACCCAGGGCTTCGAGCGAGCCGAGGTAGAGCTCCAGGATGTTGGCGGGCGCGGGTTTCAGCACGACCTGGTACTGGTAGTAGTGCTGCAGCCGGTTGGGGTTCTCGCCGTAGCGGCCGTCCTTGGGGCGGCGGCTGGGCTGCACATAGGCGGCTTTCCAGGGCTCGGGGCCCAGCGCCCGCAGAAAGGTCGCGGTGTGCGAGGTGCCGGCGCCGACCTCCATGTCATAGGGCTGCAGCAGCGCGCAGCCCTGGGCGTCCCAGTAGGACTGCAGCTTCAAGATGATTTGCTGGAAAGTGAGCATAGGAGTGGGTTCAGGACAAAAGCGCGGCGCCTGTGCAGGCGCCGGGAAGGCAAGGCCGCACCGGCGGCCCCGCGAAACCGGTCATTTTACGCGGCGACGGCGCGCGGACGCCGCAGCCGCCGCGGCCGGCGCCGCGTCGGGCGGCACATGCCAGCCGGGCCCGGCCTTGAAGGCCTCGGCCAGGAAATCGATCATCACGCGAACCTTGGCGCTCAGGTGGCGGCGGCTGGGGTAGACGGCCAGCACGTCGATGTCGGGCATGCGGTAGCCCGGCAGCAGCGGCAGCAGCCGCCCCTCGCGCACATCGTCGCCGACCAGGAAGGCCGGCTGCCAGATGATCCCCTGCCCGGCCAGGGCCGCCAAGCGGGCCGTGTCACCGTTGTTGGCGTGCATGACGTACTGGACCTTGACCTTGTGCGGGCGCGCCTGCCCGTCGACGAAATGCCATTCGTTGGCGGTGGCGGCATAGGTGTAGCCCAGGCAGCGGTGCGCCGCGAGGTCGGCGGGCAACCGGGGCGTGCCGTACTGCTCGAGATAGGCGGGCGACGCGCAGACGATGTTGCAGGAGGTGGCCAGCTTGCGTGCCGCATGGGTGGCTGGGCCGGTGCGCGAGATGCGGATGGCGAGGTCGTAGCCTTCTTCCACGATGTCGACCACGCGGTCGCTGAGCGCGATGTCAAGCTCCACGTCGGGGTGCTTCTGCATGAAGCGGGGCCACAGCGGCGCCAGCTGGCGTATGCCGAAGCTCACGGGCGCATTGATACGCAGGCGCCCGCGCGGCTGCAAAGTGGCCGAAGAGGCCAGCGCTTCGGCGTCGGCGACCTCCTCGAGGATGGATTTGCTGCGCTCATACAGCGCCTCGCCGCTTTCGGTGAGGGAAAGCGTGCGCGAGCTGCGGTTGAGCAGGCGCGTGCCGAGGTGCGCCTCCAGCTCGTTGATGTAGCGCGTGACATTGGCCGGCGAGGTGTCCAGCGCATCGGCCGCGCGGGTGAAACTGCCGCGCCCCACGACGGTGGCGAACACCTCAAAGGCTCGCAAGCGGTCCATGGTGGGTCTCCTCAATCAAGTTCATAAAAACTGAATGATTAAAACACTTTTCAGACCTTCTTCTTAGAGAACATGAACCGTACATTGAACCCATCGGCAAGCCAGAAGGCTCGCCGAACCAGGAAACCCTTCATCACACGACGCAAAGGAAATTGACATGACCACCTCGCACACCTCATCGTTCACACCCCGTTTTGCCAATAAGACCGTGCTCGTCACGGGCGGCAACAGCGGCATCGGCTTGGCGACCGCATTGCAGTTCGCGGCGCAAGGCGCCCGCGTCGTGATCACCGGCCGCGATCAAGCCTCACTGGACAAAGCCAAAGCCCAACTGGGCGAAGGCGCCATCGCCCTGCGCAACGACGCCGGGGCCAGCGGCTCAGCCAAAGCACTGGCCGCAGCACTGGCCGCAGAAGGGATTACGCTGGATGCGGTTTTCATCAATGCCGGCCTGGCCAAATTCGCCCCGCTCGAAGGCGTGGACGAGGCCCTTTGGGACGACACGTTTAACGTCAACGTGAAGGGCGCTTTCTTTGCGATCCAGGCGCTGTCGCCGCTGCTGAACACAGGCGCGGCCGTCATCCTGAACGGCTCCATCAATGCCCACATCGGCATGCCCAACTCCAGCGTCTATGCCGCCAGCAAGGCCGCGCTGATTTCATTCGCCAAGACGCTGTCGGCCGAATTTGTGGCGCGCGGCATCCGCGTCAATGTGGTGAGCCCCGGCCCAGTAACCACGCCGCTGTACGGCAAGCTGGGCGTGCCCGCCGACCAGCTGGATGCGCTGGCCGCCGGCATCCAGGCGCAAGTTCCGGTCAAGCGTTTCGGCACACCTGATGAAGTGGCCAGCGCCGTGGTCTACCTGTCGTCGCCGGACGCCGCCTTCATCGTGGGCACTGAACTGATTGTTGACGGTGGCATGAGCCAGCTTTAAGCCAACGAAAAAAGGCGATGCCGTTGCCGGCATCGCCTTTTTTATTTGCGCTGGATGGTGCTCAGTACTGCCAGAAGATGCGCTGCAGTTCCTTGCTGTCCACGTTCTTCGTCAGGGCCACGGCCGCCAGGATGCGGGCCTTTTGCGGGTTCAGGTCGTGCGCGACCACCCAGTCGTATTTGTCGTCGGGCTGCTCGGCGTTGCGCAGCACAAAGCCTTCGGGCACGCGCGAGGAGCGCACCACCTGTATGCCCTTGGCGCGCACTTCCTGCAGCGCGGGAACGATGCGGTCGGCCACCGAGCCGTTGCCGGTGCCGCCGTGGATCAAAGCCTTGATGCCCGACTTGGCGACGGCGTCCAGCGCGGTGCGCGGCACGTTGCCGTAGCCGTAAACGATTTCCACCGGCGCCAGCGCGTCGAAGTCGTCGATATTGAACTCGGACTGCGCGGTGTGGCGCTTCACGGACGCACGGAACCAGTAGTTGTTGCCTTCGACCACCATCCCCAGCGGGCCCCACTGGCTCTTGAAGGCCTCGGTCTTGATGTTGATGGTCTTGGTGACGTCGCGCCCGCTCTGGATTTCGTCGTTCATGGTGACCAGCACGCCCTTGCCGGCCGCGTCCTTGCTGGCGGCGACGCTCACGGCGTCAAACAGGTTCAGCGCGCCGTCGGCCGACAGCGCCGTGCCGGGCCGCATGGAGCCCACCACCACGATGGGCTTGCTGGTGCGGATCACGAGGTTCAGAAAGTAAGCGGTTTCTTCCAGCGTGTCGGTGCCGTGGGTGACCACGATGCCGTCCACGTCGGACTGCTTGACCAGCGCGGAGATGCGCTTGCCCAGCTTCATGAGGTTGTCGTTGGTAAAGCTTTCAGACGCGATCTGCGAAACCTGCTCGCCCTTGACGTTGGCGATGTTGGCCAGCTCGGGCAGGCCGGCCAGCAGCTTGTCGACAGGCACTTTCGCGGCGGCGTAAGTGGCGCTGTTCAGGGCCGAGGCGCCGGCGCCGGCAATGGTGCCGCCGGTGGCCAGGATCACGACATTGGGCTTGCCGGCGGTTTGCGCCAGCACGGAGGCGGGCGTGCCCAACGCGGTAAAGGCGACGAGGCCGAGGCCGGCGCCCATTTTCAGGAGGGTGGAAGCGATTTGCATGAGATATCCCGGGAAGGTGAATCGTTGAAATAGTTCTGCCGGATCGCGTGCATCGCAAGGCACCTGTGAAAAAGTGTCAATGCGTTGGCGCCGCGAACCGATGTCTCCTCCGGCACCAGGGCCAAAGGTGGCTCATCGTAGCCAGCCCGTCGAAAAGCAGCGATGCATAATGTAACGAGGGGTGTGAATAAAACTCACACCCCCGGCACAACAATGAACCTCAGGCAACTTGAAGTCTTCCAGGCCGTCATGCAGACGGGCAATATGAGCGCCGCCGCGCGCCTCATCTGCATCACGCCCTCGGCCGTGAGCAAGACCATCTCACACACCGAACTGCAACTGGGCTACAAGCTGTTCACGCGCGGCAAGGGCACGCTGGCCCCCACGCCGGAAGCGCGGGTGCTGTTTGAGGAGTCCGCGCTGATCCACCAGAAGCTGGACGGGCTCAAGCGCATGGCCCTCAACCTGCGGCAGGCCGCCGACGGCCAGGTGCGGCTGGCGGCCATCCCGTCCATCAGCCACGAATTTTTACCCTTGGTGCTGGAGCGGCACATGGCCCGGCATCCGCGCGTGCGCGTCGAGGTGCGCACCTTGCACCAGGACCAGATGGTGCAGGCCCTGCTGACGCGCGGCGTGGACTTCGCGCTGGGGTTTTACGAGCACCCGCACCCGCTGCTGACCAGCACGACGCTGGTGAGCGGGCCGCTCTACCTGGCCGTCACGCGCGAGATCTGGCAACGCGCCGTGAAGGCGCGCCGGCAAAACCCGATGTCCTTCCTGGCCGGCATGCCCCTGATACGGCTGGTGGGCGAGGACCCGATGTGCCAGTCCATCGACGAGCTGGCCCGCCACCTGGGCCTCACCGCACCGGCTGGCCTGCAGGTGCAGACTTCACGGCTGGCGCTGGAGCTGGTCAGGCGCGGCATGGGCTGGACGGTGGTGGACTTCCTCACGGCCAGCAACCTGGACCCGGACTCGCTGACGGCGGTGCCACTGCATGAGTTCGCCCACGCGCCGCTGCAGATGTATTTCGCCACCAGCACACCGCCAGGGCAGGATGCGCTGCGGATGCTGGAGATGCTCCCCGACTTACTGCACGGCGTGATGGCAGCAACAAGCTAACCCACCCCTTCGGACGCTCACTTCGTGTAGCGCCTTCCCCCTTCCAGGGGCGGCGCCTGCGGCCTGGCAAAGCCAGTTCCGCGGCCCCTGCTGAAAGGGGCGGACGAACTCAGCGACGGCGGAACAGCAGGGCCAGCAGGGCCACACCCAGGCCCAGGCCCCACAGCGGCCACAAGCCGTAACGCGACACCCACAGGGCATAGGGGGTGATGCCATTGCGGCCTTCCACCTCGCCGACCAGCGCGCCGCGCGTGTGGCGCTCCAGCGAATGCGTGACCTTGCCGGCGTGGTCGATGATGACGGTGGCGCCGGTGTTGGTGGCGCGGATCATGGGGCGGCTGAACTCGAGCGCGCGCATGCGCGAGATCTGCAGGTGCTGGTCTATGGCCACGGTGTTGCCGAACCAGGCGATATTGCTGACGTTGACAAAAATCGTGGGCGCCAGCGCCGGGTCCGCAAAACGTGCGCCCAGCTCTTCGCCGAACAGATCTTCATAGCAGATGTTGGGCGCCAGCCGCTGGCCTTTCCATTCGAAGGACGCCTGGCCCACCGCGCCGCGGTTGAAGTCGCCCAAGGGGATGCGCATCATGTCGATGAACCAGCGAAAGCCGGGCGGAACGAACTCGCCAAAAGGCACCAGGTGGTGCTTGTCAAAGCGGTAGGGCTCGGCCTGCCCGGGCTTGAAGCCGACCACCGAGTTGGCATAGCCGGCCTGGGGATTGCCCACAGGCATGCCGACCAGCGCCGCCTGCTGACCGGTGGCAAAGCGTGACTGCAGCGCCCGCCAGTAGCCTTCGGGCAATTGCATGGGCAGCAGTGGAATGGCGGTCTCGGGCGCCACCACCAGCGGAGTTTTGGCGTCCCGCAGTTGCTGCCCGTACCACTGCAGCGCGGTGGCCACGCCGGTGCCGCTCTGGAATTTTTCGTTCTGCGGAATGTTGCCCTGTAAAAGCGTGACCTGTAGCGGCTCGCCGGCGGAGGTGGAGCCCGCCTCCCCGGGCAAGGCGCTTTGCACAGGCAGATAGGACAGCACGAAGCAGGCCAGCACGATGGCAATCGCGGTGGCCCACTGCATGCGCGAGGCGCGCAGGGCCATGGCCAGCCAGGCCGCGGCCAGCGCCGCCAGGAAGGTGATGCCGTGCACACCCACCCAGGCCGCCAGCGGCCTGGCCCAGCCGTCCACATGCGCGTAGCCACCCTCGCCCCACGGGAAGCCGGTGAAGAATTCGACGCGAGCCAGTTCGGCCAGCAACCACAGCGAGGCGAACACCAGGGCGCGCGGCAGCTTGCGGCGCGGCGCCAGGCGCACAAAAAGCGCCCCCGCCGCGGCGTAGTACAGCGACAAAAACGCCGCGAGCAGCACGACGGCCAGCACCGTCAGCGGCGCGGCCAGCCCGCCGTAGAAGTGCATGGAAATGAACAGCCACCAGAAAGTGCTGCACAGCATGGCCGTGCCGAAGGCGACGCCCAGCCAGGCGGCGCGTTTCATGGAGCGGCAGCTGTCGATCTGCGCGGCGAACAGGAACATTGCCAGCAGTTGCATGCCTCCCAGGGGCTGGCCCTGCAGGAAGACGAAATCAAAGGGCCAGGCCATGCTGGCGGCATGCAGGCAGCCGGCGACMAGGACCATGACCAGCTGGAAGGGTGAGAAGCCCTTGCGCGGCGGCAGGTTGCGCGCGTGCTCGAGCAGCGCGGGCAAAGTCGGTAGGTGGGACATCATGCTGTGGATCGAGTCCCGTGCCATAAATCGCCCTCTTTAATTTATTGTGTGTGTCGTCAGACGCCCGCCGAAACCGGCGATACCTTGAACCATCGCACCGCGCCACCCTTGGTGTGCAGCACCGTGAATTGCAGCCCCGCCAACGCGTAATGCTCGCCGCGCTTGGGCACATGTCCCATCTCATGCGCCACCAAGCCGCCTATGGTGTCGAAATCGGTTTCCGGCAGCGTCACGCCGAAAGCCTCGTTGACGCGCTCTATCGAGGTGTCGCCGCTGACCCGGTAAGTATGGTCGGTCAGGCCGAAGATGTCACCCTCGTCTTCGGCAATATCGAACTCGTCCTCGATCTCGCCGACGATCTGTTCAAGCACGTCTTCAATCGTGATGAGGCCGGCCACGCGGCCGAACTCGTCGATCACGATAGCCAGGTGGTTGCGGTTGCCGCGGAATTCACGCAGCAGGTCGTTCAGCCCCTTGCTTTCGGGCACGAAGACCGCGGGGCGCAGCAAGGCCTTGATATTGAGTTCAGGGGCGCGCTGCAGCTTGAGCAAATCCTTGGCCATCAGGATGCCGAGGATGTTTTCCTTTTCGCCTTCGTAGACGGGAAAGCGCGAGTGGGCGGTGTCTATGACCAGGTGCAGCAACTCGTCGAAAGGCGCGTCGATGTTGATCACATCCATGCGCGGCGCCGCCACCATGACGTCGCCGGCCGTCATGTCGGCCATGCGGATTACGCCCTCAAGCATTTCACGGCTCTGGGCGCCAATAACGTCATTGTCCTGGGCCTCCACCAGGGTTTCGATCAACTCGTCTTTCGAGTCGGGGCCTGGGTGGAGCATTTCAGCGAGCTTTTGCAGAAAGCCTCGCTTGTCTTCTGGCCTGGAAGACCGACTGGGGGGAACGTCGGACACGTGATGGCGGTCGGTAGTTGTGAAGGCGCTAAGGATAGCTGAAATCTTTGATGGTGAGGGTGGGGCGGCAGGGTTTACAGGAAATTTCTCCTGCCAACCTTTTGTGACTGGGGCTGTAATGCTAGCTATTTGATAGCAATTGAGTATCGGACTGGAGGTAGACGAAATCTTTGGTTGTAGTAGCTGAGCCGGGTCTTGCGCCGACGGCGCGCGCTCTTCTTAGTTTTGCTGGCCGGGTCTCGCCCCGGCGGGCGAGGCACTTTTCTTTGCTTCGCCAAAGAAAAGTACCCAAAAGAAAGGCGACCCGCAGTCTGGGTCCCC